>JAAYCZ010000365.1 GCA_012729495.1 Syntrophomonadaceae bacterium
AATATGCTCATAGAAAATTAAAGTGTCGCTTCTCGCGACACATTCCTTTGGTTATATAACTGTCATACGGAAATTTAATTTGTTGTGTTTATATGTTTATAGGGAAATGGTAATTGTCGCACTACATTCCAAGCCTATTGCAGCAAGTAATTACCAATTTGCTGATGGAACCTGGGTGCTTTCATTCAGGCTGGTACAAAGCGATTATGAAGAAGTTTTTTTAAGGTTTTGCTGGGATATTATCGAATCATCAAGGGATATAACTGAAAACATTGTTGATTTCATCGTTCAGCGATACTTAAAATGGCAGCGGCTAATGGAATATAAGCGTCCGGATATACTGCCGGCTGCGCGCCAAAAGGGGCTGCTTGGGGAACTGATGTTTCTCACTGAATGCACAAAAACAATGGGGCTGCAAAAAGCATTGGAGAGTTGGTGCGGTCCGGAAGGTGCAGATCAGGATTTTATTTATGATAATACCTGGACTGAAGTGAAGGCAGTTGCAATGGCTTCGGTGACCATATCAATCTCATCATTGGAGCAACTTGATACAGACATGGAGGGTTCGCTTAAGTTGTATCGAATCGATAAAACAACGGATACAGATGCAAATGGATTTACTTTAGCTGATATAGTACAAAATACCCGAGTGTTGTTTTCAGGTAATCTTAAGTGCAGAGAATTGTTTGATTTAAGATTATTTCAATATGGTTATAAGGATATGTCTGAGTATGGCAAACAAAAATACCGTTTTTGCGGAGCAGAGGAATATTGTGTAGATGGCACATTTCCGAAATTAACGAGAAATAACATTGCTTACCAGATTAACTCTGCTCGATATGCCATCGACTTAGCTTCGATAGCTGCGTTCAGAAGGTAGGGGGTATCATTATGGACGTTACAGAATTTCAAAAAGATTTTTTTGAAGAAGTCAAAAGTACAGCAGCAGTAGATGGTGAGGGTTCTTCTGCGGCATTTGTCAGCTTAACAGCCGGTTATTTAATAAATGCTGAGGTGCTGTCGGATTTTACTCCTGCCTTTTATGTTGGTACAGGAAAAAGAAATCGGAAAATCCGCGTGGATGGGTATGTGCTTGATGATTTTGACTATACCATGAATTTAGTGATTGCCGATTATTCAGGTGATCTTAATCGGGATGTTTTAACGAAAACGACGGCTGAACAACTATTTGATCGGCTGATATTCTTTATAGAAGAAGTATTTGATAATAGATACCTTAAAGATATTGACATCAGTACTTCGCCAGCAGATCTAATTGATCTTATTCGTACAAACAGAGACAGGATCAGAAAGTATCGGCTGCTGCTTTTTACAGATGGTTTTATAAGCGGACGGATCACTTCAATCCCGGCTAAAAACATAGGAGATATTCCAGTAGAATGCCAAATATGGGATGTCGATAGAATTTTTCGTGTTTGTTTTTCGGAAATGGGACGTCAGAATATTGAAATTGATTTTAAAGCATATACACCTGGCGGCATTCCGTGTATTGAAGCTAGCAATGCAAATACAGAAGAATACAAAAGCTATCTTTGCATTATTCCAGGTTCTGCATTGGCGGATATATATGATGATTATGGAGGCCAGTTGCTTGAAGGAAATGTACGGTCTTTCCTTTCAACAAAAGTTGCTGTAAATAAAAAAATAAGAGAGACAATCCTGAGAATCCCCGAAAAGTTCTTTGCATATAATAATGGTGTTTCAGCCACTGCGATGGATTTAATAATCGAGATTTCTGAAAGCGGAAAGTTTATTACATATGCAAAAGACTTTCAAATCATTAATGGCGGACAAACAACCGCATCGCTGTCAAATGCCCGTCACAGGGATAAGGCTGATTTATCCCCTGTTTTTGTACAAATGAAATTAACTGAAATAGACTCTGATTCTGACAAAACAGGTGATTTAATACGCAATATTTCAAAATCCTCTAATAGTCAGAACAAGGTAAGTGATGCAGACTTTTTCTCTACTCATCCATTCCATGTCCGTATGGAGCAAATTTCAAGACGATTGTTTGCTCCTGCTGTTGGCGGTGCTCAGTATGAAACCAAGTGGTTTTATGAACGTGCACGAGGGCAATATCTGCAGGCACAAATGAGAATGAAAAAGTCCGAAAAGGATAAGTTTGTTGTTCAACATCCCAAAAGACAAGTCATTACAAAAACTGATTTAGCAAAAGTGAGAAACACATGGGACGGCTTGCCGCAGCTCGTGAGCAAAGGTGCTCAGACAAACTTCATGAAATTTGCCGAGATTGTTGATGAAGACTGGGAAAAATCGAATACCAAATACAATGAAAAGTACTTTAAAGAATCAGTTGCATTGATGATCCTGTTTAAACATACAGAAACGCTGGTCACACATCAGTCTTGGTATGAGCAGGGATATAGAGCTAATATTGTTACCTATTCAATTGCATTGCTGAGGCAGCTGATTAAAAAGCAATTCCCTGGAAGCGATCTTGATCTTCAGGTGATTTGGAATCGTCAAGAAGTGCCGGATATAGTTACAAGCGCTCTGACTGTTATAACAAAAGCAGTATTTTTATCAATAACGGATCCGGCTCGTGAAACCATCAACGTCACACAGTGGTGCAAGCGAGATGCCTGTTGGGCCAAAGTTAAGGCATGTGATATTTCCCTAAACCAAAATATCGGAAAGGTTTTGTCAGCAAAAGATGAAATCAAATCTGCTGACAGAGATGCAAGATCAGATCAGAAGGTTGCGTCTGATCTAGAAGCTCAGGAAAAAGTAATTAATGCCGGCGTGTCTTTTTGGAAACAGGTAAATGATTTTTCAATGCTGAAAAAGCTTCACTCACCGGATAGTATTAAAGCAATGAGATATGCGCTGCAAATTCCAGATACAATCTTAAGCCCCTATCAAAGTCAAAAAATGTTGGAGTTGCTTGAACGTGCGGAGTCTGAGGGGTTCAGATATATAGATGAAGACCGCGAAATAATCAGCAGTTAATTTAAAACAACATACATATCTGCAAGCATTTTATAGTGGCCTGTGTCACTTTGTCAACGGCGCTACAGAATGGCAAATGTTGCTGAAAAAGGTAAAATGCTGATTGGTTATAAACATGAATTGACTTATATTTTATAGAATGCTATGTTGGTCCCAAGAAAAAGTGAGGTAATTATTGTGAAATACAGCGTAATCGATCTGTTTGCTGGTGCTGGCGGTTTGAGCCTGGGTTTTATGCAGACGGGTAAATTTGATATTAAAGTAGCTGCGGAAAATAATCCGCATGCCAGAAAAACGTACAATCTAAACCACAATGTTACGGAGTTGCTGGATGATGTATGTAAAATAGATTATAAAGATATTATCAGAAGGTATGGCCGCATTGATGTTGTAATCGGGGGTCCTCCTTGTCAGGGCTTTTCAAATGCAAACCGTCAGAAAAATCATGCTATAAGTATGAATAACCGATTAGTTAAAGAATATGTAAGGGCAGTATGTGAACTGCAGCCAAAAGTTTTTGTAATGGAAAACGTTGATATGCTCCGTTCCAAAGTCCATAGATTTTATTATTCGGATAGTGACAAAGAGATCGTAGATTCACTGGGGATTCAGCTGATAAACGAAAAAATCGAGTTGTTTCCGCCTTCTCTGATATCGGATAAGGCAAACGATCTTATTAGCTATTATGATCAAATTAGGAAATTTGGCTGGGATGAAAAAACTTATTTGCTATTGAATGTACTGTACAAGCAAAAAAAGAATCCGACAAAATTTAAAAAAACGGCAGAAAACAATGAAAAAAAGCTAATAAAGATTTCTTCCGAATTCATGAAAAATGCAGGCAAAGATGAAATAATATCTAAATTGGATTGCGAGCTGGCAGAAGAAATTTCTCAATATCTTAAAGAAAAGAATAATACGGAGCAGTTGCAGGAAAAGCTGGAGATATCTGTTCACATTCAGAGGATGATCAGCAAAATAAAAGAACTCAAAGATAATAGCATTGAAGTTTATAAATTTGATACTGATCATGGTATATATGCGCATGTAAAATCTTATGCCGTATTAGATTACATAAATGGTTTCTTAAGCAGCGAGCAAAATAATTATAAAATTAAATCTGATGTTCTTAACGCAGCCAATTTTGGAGCACCGCAAAAAAGAATGCGGTTTATAATTATTGGCCTAAAAAAAGGGGGAGACAGAGAATTTAATTTGCCAAAGCCGGTTATTTCAAGTGATTGCTATAGAACGGTAAGAGATGCAATTGGTGATTTGGAAGATATAAAACCTGTATATGAAGTTACTGATCTCCCGCTGCAAATTCCTAAGATGACATTTGTTGCGGAAAGCCTTGCCTATACTCTCAGGGATTCAGATACACTCCATAACCATGTTATAACGCAGACTAAGGATACGGCACTAAGAAGATTTGCTGCCTTAAGCGAAGGACAGAACTTTCATAATCTTGAATCAGAAATGAAAGAAGACACATATACAGATCCTACCAGGACACAAAATACAATTTATCTGCGGCTAAAATATGACGAACCTTCAGGAACTGTTATGAACATCAGAAAATCAATGTGGATACATCCTACGATAAACAGAGCATTGAGCATTAGAGAAGCTGCCCGTTTGCAGACATTTCCCGATAGTTTCGTATTTGAGGGCACTAAAGATGCGCAGTATCAACAGGTCGGCAATGCGGTTCCTCCAGTTTTGGCTAATGCAATTGCCAAGAAAGTATTGGAATTATTATCAGAAAGTGATGCTGAATGTTAGCTATGGAGTAAAACATGGACAATCATACTGAGAAAATTCGCAGCTATAATATGTCGCAGATAAAACGCGTTAACACAAAACCTGAGGTGCTTGTTCGTAAATATTTGTTTTCAGCAGGCTTTAGATACAGAAAAGATGTAAAGGATTTGCCCGGCCGCCCGGACATCGTACTGCCAAAGTATAAAACAGTGATTTTTGTTAATGGTTGTTTTTGGCATATGCATGAGGGATGCAGCAAATTTGTTTGGCCTTCATCAAACCAGGAATACTGGGAGAAAAAGCTACACAAGAACAAGCAACGCGATATTAAAAACATTGAAATACTTAAGCATCAGGGCTGGAAAGTTATTGTTATTTGGGAGTGTGAACTTCATAAAAAGGTTGCAGATAATAGATTAAAAATGTTGTGTAATGAGATCATTACAGGAAAAGAAAAAACTCAGGAGTTATTTGTTGCTGAAGAGCCAGGGATTTACTCTGATTAAAGAGAAATGCCCCAAAAGATAGTTTGCGGCGTAGGCATAAAACTACTATTTACTTTCCAATCTCCTCGCATAATACCGCTCAATCTGCCGGTCACAAATCCCAATCAATTCTTTCTTGTCCTTCAGCGTAAGCCGTTTCCATAATGCGGGCACGAAGGCCACCTGGTTCAAATCTTTGCGGTGTTCCAGAAAGAATTTGCGTTCGAATTTTTCAAAGGGCATGGTCAGCATCAGACGGGCAACGTCGAAGTCATTCATTTCTTTCACCCGGTTGATGACAGCGCCGGACACTTCTATCTGCAGACCGGCATCGGCACGCTGTTCATAGAAATTGCGGAAGTAGTTGACCAAGGCCCCCAGCTCTACTTGTCCTTTGTCATTGACCAGGCGCAACATCCCTTTTAACATGACCGGCTTGTAGGAAAAACTCATTTGTCCGGCCTTTACATAGCGAAAGAAATCTTCCCGTATGGCTTCGGGTATGCGGGCAGGTATGTTTAGCTGTTCGCGGATGCCGTCC
>JAAYCZ010000366.1 GCA_012729495.1 Syntrophomonadaceae bacterium
GAATCTTTACGCAGCATCGTTCGGAAAAATGTAAAAAAGGAGGTGAACTAATGAAAAGAGCAATTGGTCTTGGATTACTAGTGGCAGTATTTTTTGCAGCATTTATTATGGCTAAAGACTATATCGCTGTAAGTTCCTTTTATATGGCTGCAGCAGCGATGGCAATGTTTGCGGTGCTGGGTCCCTTCGGGGATTATTTCAAAACAGGTATTTCTATGGTAATCGGGGTATTTACGGGTCTAGTAGGAATAATTATTCTTATTGCTAAAATGCCGCTTCCTCCAGATAACTTGGTTTATTTGGCCTTGGTTGGCGGCGTATCTCTGTTCATTCTCATCTTATTGTCTGTAACCGGACTCAGGATAGATGGAATGTTCCTGGGCTGGGCCGGATATTTTGCATCCGTTTATGGAACCTATACTACCAATGCAGCATCCCTGGCAACCGCAGCCGTACCGGCAGCAGTCGGCGTATGCGTTGCGCTGTTGGTTGGTCTGGTTATGGCTAACCTGATCATTAAAATCGCTATGGCTCTTAATAACTAAGAAAGGGGGGAAAAGGTTTGTTGAAAAAGAGAAGATTACAAAAATATATGGTTTTATTCCTAGCTATGTTATTGCTGCTGGCTCCGGCTATAAGTGCCAACGGTGCCAGTGCAGGCAGTTTTGAGAAAATGCAGGATAATGAACTGGTGCTGTCGACACTGGATGATTCCGGCAATATCAGCGACATTAAGGTATTATCCCACGTTCGCATTTTCGGCAACGGCGATGTATCTGTACAGGATCCAAGCAAATTCAAGTTAAATTCAGTACGCAATCTCTACGGCTCTGAGAAAATTGCCCAACAGGATGGCAAGCTCAGCTATAATATGAAGATTGATCAGAGCAAAGGCTTCTCAGATATTTACTATCTTTCGGAACTGGACAAGGCAGAAGTGGCCAATGTCAGCATACCGGTAAGTGTAAAAGTTACCTATTATTTGGATGGTCAGCAGATTGCTCCTTCTAAATTGGCAGGCAAAAGCGGTCATCTAAAAATAAGATGTGATATTGAGAATCTCACCGGAGCCAAAAAAGTCCTGGAATATACAAACAAACAGGGCGAAACCGTTAAAAAAGAATCGATCGTCTATACACCTTACGTAGTTGCCATGTCCGGATGGACATTTGACAACAATAAGTTCTCTAATGTTCAGGCTCCTGGCGTTGCCCAGGAATCACCTCAGGGGGTTGTGCTGGATGTTCAGGGCAAGACCCAGGTCAGCTGGACTGTGCCTATAATACCACCCAGTTATCCGGCCAAACAATATACGATTCTGGAAGCGGACGGCAAGAATATTGAACTGCCCAGTTATCAGATTGCGGTAATTCCGATCGTACCTACCACTGCAGCAATTGATAATATTCCGACTTTCCGGGATAGCTTTGGCAAGCTGTATGATGCTTTCGACCAGATCCAGAACGGTGTTGGTGCTCCTTCCCAGGATGCCACAATTCTTTTCGGACTTAACAAAGTCAAAGGCGGACTTGGTCAGGTCAGCGGCGGTATTGGAACAGTTCTGGAAAACCTTAAGACAATCCGCAACGGTATATCCAATCCGGCTTTTGATGCAGCATCTTACGATGCGACCAAAGGAACTGATGCCAGCAGCAACAAACCCGGCGTGAAGGAAGCCGTAACCATGAGCAAGACCGCCATGGACGGACAATTGCTGGCCGCCATGGAAGGACAGAAAAAAGTTCTGACGGCTATGGAGACGACTATGGGCAAACCCGGTGCTGAACCGGTCACCCCGAGCCTGACCACCAGCTTGTATAATGATGTAGATTTCCTGAAAGGGTTGCTTAAAGGTACGCCTGCAGAACAGGTGATCACGCAGGCTATGGCTCCTAAAATTCTGGCCATGGGCACCAATCTGGCCGTATTCAGGGATGGAGGCACTTTGATAACATCGTCTGGAAGTGTACCTTTCCCGGCTAGCGTAAGCGCCGTCGAAACCGGCATTCAACAGATATCATCAGCTCTGGGCAAAGCCAATAATGGGTTAAGCTTTATGGCGATTGGACTAGGCCAATTGGATGCCAACGGCAATCCCAAACCAGTTATGGTAAACGGCAAACCGGGCAGCCTTCTTTATGCCCTGGATTACCTGCAGACAGCTGTTGATGGTCAGCTGATTCCCGGCGTTGATCAATTGAGCGACGGAGCAGCCAAAATTGGTGATGGTTCCGGTCAGGCCAAGACAGCTGTAGCCGGGGGACTGGATACCCTGGAGGCAGTTCCGGCCATTGTTTCCGCCTTAGAGGAAAATATTACCCTCAACGATACTTTCCTGGGCAAACCCGAA
>JAAYCZ010000367.1 GCA_012729495.1 Syntrophomonadaceae bacterium
AGCGCATTATGGCGGCGGGGAGACCATCGGAAGTGCTGACGGAAGAGAACCTGGGCCAGCTTTATAATATCAAAACCCGGGTAATTAATTGCTGCCTGGAGGAAGATGGGCAGATTAAGCAGGTGGTACCCATCTGCACTATAGATCGGAGAACATTAAATTAGGGGGTTAAGATTTTGCCAAAGACCATTCATCTGAAAATGAGTATAAATAAAACTTTCCTGGCTCTGGCGGTATTATTGATGTTTTTAATAACCATGACGGGCGGGTGCAGTAATAAGCCAACTGGCCAGCAGCAGCTTAGCACCCCGGAACTTCACACCGTTACCGACTGTGCTGGGCGCCAGGTAAAAGTCCCGATTAATCCTCAGCGTATAGCTTGTCTTTGTCCCGAAGCCGGCCATGCATTGGCCATGTATGGCAAGGGTTCGACCATTGTGGCGGCAGTGGGCGGAATGCAAAGAGATAAACTGCTGGTAGAGATGTACCCGCATATAGCCGAAGTGCCGGTACCCAAGAACAGCGGTGTGATTAATATCGAAGAGTTGGCCGCCGCCGCCCCCGAACTGGTGTTTATCAAAGAGGATACGGTAAACAATGAGGCGGAAATGGAGAAACTGGCCAAGGCCCGGATTCCAGTGATAGCTATCAAGTTTAACACTATGGAAGAGCAACTGTATGCCCTGCAGGTGATTGCTCAGGTGGTGGGAGCCGAATCTGAATGGCAAAGGTACAAAGAATTCTATCAAACCACCTTGGATTTGGTGCAGGAGCGGGTTAAACTGATTCCCGATTCTGAGCGGGTGCGAATCTATCACTCCATAAATGAAGCCACTCGTACTGATAGTGAAGGCACTTTGCCAGCCGAGTGGACCAGGGCCGCCGGGGTAATAAATGTCTCCATTGACCAGGAACTCAAAGTGGCTGAGGGTAAATACTATGCCAGCATCGAGCAGATTCTGCTCTGGGATCCAGATTACATATTAGTTAATGATCCTAATGTAGTGGGTTATATCATGAACCACGAACATTGGCGTCCCTTACAGGCGGTAAAAAATAACCGGGTACTCCCTTTGCCCAATGGGCTAACCCGCTGGGGCCATTTTTCTTCCCTGGAAACTCCTTTGGCAGTGTTGTGGACTGCTAAAACCGTTTACCCGCAGCATTTTCAGGATGTGGATATGAGAGCAGTGACCCGTGATTTTTATAAACAGTTCTTTGCTTGGGAACTGGATGAAACGACGATTGATAAAATCTTAAGCGGCCAGGATATGCGCGGGGCCAGGAGCTAATCTATAAAGTATCCAGATAGAATATATGAATGGAGATGATTTGGTTGCGAGTCCTGATATGTATTGACGATACCGATAATATCGATATCAAACGCGGCACCGGGCAGCTGGCATCCCTGCTGGCAGAAGAAATAGAACAGAAAGGTTGGGCTAAGTGCGAAGCGGTCACCCGGCATCAATTACTTGTCCATCCGGATGTGCCCTATACATCTCATAACAGCGCCATGTGTTTTGCGGCAGATATACAACCTCAATATTTAGAGGATATCATCCGCTACGGGGGTGATTTTTTGGAGCGGGAACGAGCCGTCGGATCCGATCCTGGATTGTGCATAGTAATTCCCGATCGCCTGACTAACCCAGGTTGGCTGATAGCGTATGGTTTTTCCGCCAAGCAGGAAGTTTTAAATAAGGAATATGCCTACAGCGTTGCTGCCGAATTGGGAGTGCACCTATCCGAGCATGGCGGCACCGGGGACGGTGTGGTCGGCGCCCTGGCCGGTACCGGCCTGCGCTTAAGCGGCAACGATGGACGTTTCCGCGGCAAATTCACTATCGGAATACCGGGAGAGTCGCTAACAGTGGCAGAGATTTATGCCAAAACCTATATCACCAGGGTAAGAAACAAGGCAGACGGGAGATTTTTGCTGCCAGATGAGCGGATTGAGCTGGGTGAAGTAGTAAAAGCGGTGCTCATCGACCGGGAAGCCGTTTTACTGGTCAATCCTTTGGCCGTCCCCGGAGACCGCGGGGCGGTATGGAGAACCTGCAGCAAAGAAGAACTCAAGGGATATTAGTATTTGCCCTGAACCAATCGGGAACGGAGTTTAAATTTACGGGGTGGTGATAAGATCGGTAAATAATTTTTAATGCTGATAAAAAACGTTAAGGAGGGAATCAATTTGATCGGGAGCAGGAGAAACAGGTCATATACGGCAATAATTGTGGCTTTATTTTTCATCATGTCCATGATTATTGGTGTGCCGCCGGTGCAGGCAGCTGATATGACTGTAGAATTGCTAAGCCCTGCTGCTACATTCATAAGTGATGATGGCAGCACGGTTATATATCAGGTAAATGA
>JAAYCZ010000046.1 GCA_012729495.1 Syntrophomonadaceae bacterium
CATCCGAGCCCACGCTGGGTTCAGTCAGGCACATGGTTCCGCCCCAGGTTCCATCATACAGCTTGGGCAGGAATTTCTTTTTGAGTTCGTCGCTGGCATAATGGTAAATAACATTGGATACGGCGCCGCCGTTTGAAATATAGGACATTAAGGCAGGATTGGCTGCAGAGCACATTTCCCACAGCAAGAAATACATGGTCAGCGGGATGCCGCCTTCAGTATCCCAGTCGAAGTTGCTGGCGCCCCAACCCTGTTCATGCATAAAACGAATTGCCGGAGCAAATGAAGGAGGCAGATAAACCTGTCCGTCTCTCCACTGGGCGCCGATTGCATCTGCATCATCAGCGGTGGGGGCAATAATATCTTCAGCTACTTTGCGGACTTGGTCAACAATCACATCGACATCGTCCATGCTGTAGTAATCTTTGTATCTGTCCCAGGTTAATACCTCATCAAATGGAAGCCATTCTTTTAAAATAAATTTAATATCTCTGGTATTATATGAATATTTGTATGACACTTGTATACTTCCTTTCTATTTTCAATTCATTTCATATTTGCTTTTGTACCGTAACCGATTCCAATACGATTAAAATCATTATCTGACCGTTTACCTATCGCAATAACTACCCTGATTATTATAAATGTTTGAGCATCCCTCCCAGCTATTTTATTTAATAAGCAAAAACTCAGAATTTTATTATGATATGTGTGAAATTAATATTGTTATAATTTATTGCAAAAACGATGCCACTAAAAACAATTAACTTACTCCCTTAACAAAATACGCTTTAGCAGGTTTGATTAATATTGAAGTTAGACCATATAAAAAAAATTTTGGGCAAAACGATACTATGCGTTATTACGCAATAAAAAACGCCCTGCCCATGCTGTTTCTTTGCCAGATTGGCCCGATGTGTGTCAATCTGACAAGAAACCCATATTAGTTTTATTAATAACCGGTATTTGCTATTAGACTGTATTTATTGTTTAACTGTGGATTTCAGGCCTGAAGCCAGGGTTAACAAAACCTGATTACGGTCTTCCATGCAAATAGCCTGTTCCAGTCCACCTGCATCCAAATTCATATTTATTGCTTCCTTGGTCAGGTAAAGTCCCATTGGGTTTTTGGTCATTAGCTTGCGGGCGTAAGTTAGAGCTGCATCATATAGTTCTTCCCTCGGCACTACCTTGCTGACCAATCCCAAATTTACAGCTTCTTCAGATGACATAAATTCACCGGTATACATAAATTCATAAGCTCTGCCCGCACCAATCAATCTGGGCAGGAAATAACTGCAGGTCATGTCTGCGCCACCCAGACCGATATTAATATATGCGGCACAGAACCGCGCATCAGGGGTTATTACACGAATATCTGATGCCAGGGTAAAACTGAACCCTTCCCCGGCAGCGGCACCATGCACCATGGCAATAATAGGCTGCGGAGCTCTGCGCATAGCTAGATTTATGCGTGCCAGACGCGCCTGAAAACGGAAGTTGGCCCAGACGTCACCCTGGTTTAGCTGGGCGCTTTTAATGGCCCACTTCATATCTAATCCGGAGCAAAATCCTTTTTCTCCTGCCCCTTTAATAATGATGACTTTGGTTGCCTCATCATTTAGCCGGCAAAGCCAGAACTTCTCCAACTCAATCATCATATCTCCATCAACGGCATTGTAAGATTCGGGTCGGTTTAGAGTCAAGAGGCCTATTCCTGGTTCAACCGTTTCCCACAACAAGCTCTTGTATTCTTCCATTATAATAATTCCCCCATTCTTCTTTTAATTGCTTTATTATTCCTATTATACAGATACCCAAGAAATTTGGTCAGGTGATTTATTTTTCACCGCAAAATTCTGAATTTTAAACGATTGGAAAATTATTTTCATCTACTTAAAAAATTGCTCGCCCTTCCCAGTGTGTCATTCTGTTACATGAACTCGTTGACAGGTTAATTTTTTAAATATTCTGTAGGTCGTATTTTTATTTTGCAATTTTCGTGCCATACAGAATATTTAAAAATATCCTGCATAACAAGCTTTTGATTTAATAGAGAGTTTTACTTAATTCAAAAACCCAGTGAAGAGCCCCTTGGCAAGCACAATATATAGTCTATTTTCCTTAGTCGAGCAACAATATATTGAACGTCGTTTTAGCAAGAATTTATTATGCAAAAGTTTTAATAAACAATTACACATTGAGTCACCCCGGTTTACATCTTGCACCATATTGTGCCGCGGAATAACAAATGTTATATTTAATTATGAAATTACTTGTTTTTATTATTCCGCAAGAGGAGATTACGTTTATGACAAAATGGGAAGTCCGCAGTAAATGGAAAGAGCTTCACAACAAACCTGAACTGAGGAATACTCTGAGTCCGGAGGTCAGGGATTCCTGGGAACGGTGCTATGATTATAATCTCAACCCACAATTGCGGGAAAATCCTTATATTTGTACGCGTTATGAGCTGAGCCAGGCTCAGGACAATGTAGGTTATCTAATTGAAGCCAGTGATCGGGTCATGTCCAGTCTTTATGAATTTGTTGCCGG
>JAAYCZ010000368.1 GCA_012729495.1 Syntrophomonadaceae bacterium
ACTCTGGAACCCATACATTCTAAGAAAATACTTGGCAAGCCAGGGGGAGATTATCCTTCTGGTCAGTAAGCACTAACATGAAGACCCCCGGCGGATACAGGAACAAATCCTGTTCCCCGGGGGTCTTCTGAGCTGGAGCCGGAGGGACGACCAAAGGCAACTTATATGGAATTACGATGTTAAATTAAAGATAAATTATTTAAAAATAATGGAACCATTTATAGTTCAATATCGTCATATCTAACAGGTCTAACAGGTCAAAATAGCATTTTGGAAACTTTGAGTTTACCGAAAGGGGGAATTGACAACACAATCAAGCGACAAGATCACCTAATTTGATGCTGTATTGAGTTATCAATACGATTACCTGTTGAAGTTATATTGAGCCATCAATATGATTATCTTAATCAAAACATAAGGAGGAAAACACAGTATGTTGAAAAAACATAACAAACTGATTATGCTGCTGGTACTGGTAACATTTATGTTCACCATGGTTGGCAGCGCAGGTGCAGCAACGTACAGCGACGTTACCGGAACATCAGCTGAATCTGCTGCCATCTACAGACTGAGCGGACTGGGAGTTCTGGATGGATATCCGGACGGCACTTTCGGGCCCGAAAAGACCATCACCCGTGCAGAATTTGCGAAAATCGCCTGCGTAACAGCCGGATTGAAATCAGTAGCTTCCGGTATGGGTGGAACCGCTTCCCCCTTCAGCGATGTTGCCACTGACCACTGGGCCAACGGCTGGATCAATGTAGCCGCGGCACAGGGATTTGTAAAAGGCGACCCGGCTGGCACCTTCCGTCCGGAAGATCAGATTACCCAAGCCGAAGCTATTACCGTTCTTTTAAGACTCCTGGGCTACAATGACAATCTGCCCGGCGAATGGCCGTCAGATTATATTGCCAAAGCTGCCAACCTGGGCGTTCTGGATGATATAACCTTCGCAGCCACACAGGCTGCCACCAGAGGCACTGTTGCCGTTCTGACCAGTGCCACTCTGGATGAAAATGTGGTTGAATATGTAGCATCTGACAATCTGTTCAAAGAAGCAACCAAAACCATTGGCGGTGTTGCCAACCAGAGTTATACACTGCTGTATGACAAATTCAAAGAATCTGCCAAAATTAAAAACGTACTGGCCATCCAGTTCCGTTATGACTCCGAGGGAGATACCTATTTAGAATACTTCCAGTACAACGATGATCAGGACATAGTTCTTGATAGTACTGGGGCTGCAGCAACTGCTATCGCTGCTAATGTTCAAGAAAAGAAACTGGCTAAAAACTGTGTTTTCTCAGGCGGCGGATCAATTCTGACCGTTATTGAAAACTTCGTTGAGTTTGACGTCAATGATGACGGAGACATCAGCAGTATTGTCGTTAAGGACTATGCTTCTGTCGGACCCAAACTTAATGCCACTACTATTTTGAACGAAGTAAAAGTGGAAAGCGGCAAAGCAAAAGCTGACGGCAAGACATACAGTTTCCTGCCACGGGCTCAGGTAGTCATGGAATCCATATTCCCGACGGAATTTGCCGCAGCGGGTACCGGGTTTGCTGATGGAACCTTCAACGACAGTGATGCATATCGCCTGATTCTCAACAAAAATGGGAAAATAGCCGGATTGCGCGGTTATACATTCCCCACCCCCGGTATCGTTGACAAAGTCGTAGGCGACAGAATCTACTACATGGACAATGCTACACCGTTGCCGGTAGCATTGGGCGGATTTGCCAGCTTTGCCGGAACATGGGCTGGTTTCTCCAGTCAGGGTAATTTCACCGATGAAGATATTTATGTACAGAGAGACGGCAAGCCGGCTAAATTAGCTGACATCCAGCCTCTGGATACCGTCAGTGTAATGCAGGGCTATCGCGGTACCGACTATTATATAGTTGCTACCAGCCTGAAGATCCCTGGTAAGTTACAATCAGCTGAATATGATGGAACCAATGTTAAAAAGGTAAAAGTTATGGATCTCAAATGGGCTGTACCTTACACCAATTTCAACTTCTTAGCTGGAGCCGCCAAATCTTATACTGCCCGTTATTCGGTTG
>JAAYCZ010000047.1 GCA_012729495.1 Syntrophomonadaceae bacterium
AGGTATACCGGTTATCGTGGGCCAAGTAGACCCTCATTTTAGGGTAATTAATGCGACATACAGTTAGAAGACTCGAAAAAGCTTAACTTGGTGTTTCGAAATTTGTTACCAACACAAGCTGCTAGTGTTAGCAATATATTCAGGAATATAAAGGTGGGTATTGCTTGTTATAATTTTCTTCAGATCAGCCAGCTCAGACAGCTTTTCATCAGCGAAGGCAAAATGTCTTTTATACTCATCAGCCAGAGAGCTTTCATTTTTCAGAGTATACGGAACATGCAATAGCGAGCATGAGGTGCTTAAAACCACATTGACACCACTATTTCTTAACTCCTCTATTATACGCAACGTATGGCCATAGTTATTTCGCCAGATATTTTTACCGTTGATAACACCGGCAAAAAGGGTTTTAGTTTTAGGAAATCCGAACCTTTTTACCAGGTCCAGGGTGTTTTTGCCTTCGATAAAATCCAGTCCTATTCCATCAAAGGGCTGTAAGGCCACTTCCTGGTAGCAGTCGCGCAGATCGCCGAAATAGGTTTGTAAAAGCACCTTACTACTGCCTTTGGCCAAAAGTATTTCACTATAGATTCTGTTTAAAAGAGCAATGTCATCTGTGGTTAAGTCCATGACCAGCGCAGGCTCGTCAAACTGTACCCATTCAGATCCTAAATCATTAAACTTTTTAAGAATCTCGGAGTATGCCTTGATAATATCTGCAGCAAAATCATCCGCGGTTTTGTTGCCGGTGAATTTTACAAGCTTCAAAAAAGTAAATGCTCCAATGATAACTGGTTTAGTTACGATTCCCAGGTTCTTAGCTTCTGAGAACTCATCGAACGCCTTGGTTCCAGCCAGCAAAATTTCTGTATCATCCTCGATTTCGGGCACTATATAATGGTAATTGGTATTAAACCATTTTTTCATGGCCAGGGCCTTCACATCACCATTTACACCTTGGTAACCTCTAGCCATAGCAAAATACTCAGCCAGGGGATCAAGCCGTAACTGACGGTAGCGCTTGGGAATCACATTTAGAAGAACTGCGGTATCCAGCATATTATCGTAAAGAGAAAAATCATTGGAGGGGATAAAATCAATTCCATTATTAATTTGCGTTTGCCAATGAGTTTTCCTGAGAAGAGCAGCGGTGTCTTGAAGCTCCGCTTCTGATAAAACCCCTGTGAAATACTTCTCGGTGGCAAATTTTAGTTCTCGTAAAGTTCCTACTCTTGGGTAGCCGATTATTGCCGTTTTCATAGTATCTATCACCTTCCGAATATAGTGGCAATAATATACCATGGGGCTCTGCCCATAACATAATACTTGGTTTTTATGCCTAGTCATAGCTATAAGCTATTGTTATACAGAGCGCTGCTTAGAGGTCGGTTTTAGCCGCAGAGATATGAAGATTAGCGAAAAAACAAGTAAAGGAAGGACAATAATACGATAATTATTATGGTGCTGATAATCCTGGTAAGACCACTTCCTTTTGTTAACTCCCCCGGATTACCTATCATGGAACGATTTATTGAATCCGCAAAATTAATCATAGGATTTTTTTTGTATTCTTCTATTTTAAGCCTATCCTGTTTATCTTTTTCATCTCGTATGCTCATTATTACCTCTCAGACATATTGTGCACATCAATCTTTTTCACTAGTTTAACGCACTGCTTCTTTATTGACAAACTGCCAAGACTTCGGGAGCGGTTTGGATGGCCAGAAATCGCGGCATGAATTATTGTGCTTGAAGTAAAGAGGCTGTCCCAAAAGGATGGCCTCTTTGTTATCGCAATACAGCGTAATATGTAGTAAAATAGAGATATGAGCAGAACAATTAGAAAAAACGATAAAATTGTTTTCAAGGACTACGACATGAAC
>JAAYCZ010000048.1 GCA_012729495.1 Syntrophomonadaceae bacterium
CATTTGATGGCTGCCTTCCGCTCTACATTGGAAGAGGCAGTGGATGCAGATCTGCTGCTACATGTAGCGGATTTATCAGATCCTAATCTCTTGGAAAAAATAGCAGTGGTGGAAGAGGTGCTGCGGGAGTTGGGAGCCGATCAGGAGCGAATCCTGACGGTATTTAACAAAGCTGATCGGTTGGACAATCCTCCCCTGCCCGGTCACCATGGCCTGGTTGTATCTGCCTTGACCGGACAGGGAATCGACACCTTGCTTACACGATTGGAATCATTATTTGCCGAAACCTGATGACCGCTAATTAATCAGGCGGCGGTGCTCAACCATAATACAACAATCCTCAATCAAGTCAGCACCGGCATCTTTAACCCGGCTTTTGTCCCCCGGGCAGATCAGACCCAACTGCAACCAGACTGCCTGGGGGGATATTTTCAAAGTTTCCTCAACCACGGCATCAATTTCCTCCTGACGGCGGAAAACATTTACCAGATCAATTCCGAAAGGAATAGAGGCCAGATCCGGATACGATTTTTCCCCTAAAGCTTCTGAAATATTGGGGTTAACCGGTACGATTTTATAACCGGCTTCTTTTAAATATTTGCCGATACGATGGCTGGTTCGCTGGGGATTATCTGATAAACCGACAATGGCTACGGTTTTACATTCCGTCAGCACTTTACGTTTCACCTCGTCTTGTGATCCTCTCATATGTTCATTCCCCCCTGAATTTGGATTTGGCTTATAATATGGTTATTCATAATCATATCTTTTAATTTGCCTCAAATGAAGTAAAAAATGCATGGACGGCCAGGGGACAGGGGAGTAGAATAAATATGATATTTTATAAAGTTTTCTTGATAAGAGAGGGTTTAATCATATGAACGGGCTTAACCATAAAAAAAGAATATATTTAGTATTTATTGCAGTATTTTTAGCTGCTTTTGCGATTGGTTCACTGGCGGGGGCGCCAATTAAAAAAATGTTTTCCGATTCAATCCTGGAAATGAGCGCCAAAGGTAAAACCATAAATATATTATTTATGGGAATTGATGACCGTGAGAATAAAAACAATTCCCGCAGCGATACCATGATCGTGGTCAGTATTGATCCCAAAAATCAAAAAATGGTAATGGTATCGGTGCCCCGCGACACCCGCATAAAGGATGGCTTGGGGCGCAGTGAAAAAATCAACAGCATCAATTACACCAAGGGACCGGAAGCTGCCTGCAAGGTAGTGAGTGATCTGTTGGGAGTTCCGGTTAATTATTACGTCATCACCAATTTTGCCGGCTTTGGTAAAATCGTTGATATATTGGGCGGGGTTGATCTGGATGTAGAAACCAATATGGTGCATTGGGACGTCAGTTACAGCATTAACCTGAAAAAAGGCTACCAGCATCTTAACGGCGATCAGGCCCTGCAGTACGTGCGCTATAGAGGCGGTCCGACGGCTGATATCGGCCGGACTCAGCGCCAGCAGAAATTTATCAAAGCCCTGGCCAAGCAAATGTTCCAGGCCAAAACCGTGCTTACTTTACCGGAATTGATCCCTGAGATCGCCAAAAATGTTGAGACCAATATTCCTTCCAGTGATATGTTCCATCTGGCCAAACTGGCCAAAAGCGTTGACACCTCAACCATAAACGCGCAAACCTTGCCCGGTTATCCCTATACCGATCCGGGCAGCGGGGCAAGCTACTGGGAGCCTGACCGGGAGAAGGCCAAAGTGATCATTGCCACCCTGATGGAGGGTCAAAACTTCGCTGTAGTTGGTGATCCCCCGTCATGGATAAACAAAGCTCCAGAAAAATATGTATCCAAGGAATTGCCCACCGCAGATGTTCTGCAGGAACAGGACGAATTGTCAACAATTGATCCGGAAACACAATCTACGGACGGGTCAGGCGACAAAACAGAAATTGAAACGGGTACCGGAACAGATAGCCAGGAACCAGGCACAGGGACCTCCACTGATGGTGTAGAAGAATTGGGAACGGGAAACGGTGATCAAAACGAAGGGATCGAAGAATTGCCGTCTGGGACAACTGATTCACCGTCATCAGCCAATACAGGCAATATAGACAATATCGGCGGACCGACTCAGTAATAAGGCCGCTGCCGGGAGGCGCAAAATTAAACCGAAAATCATTATTCCGTACCAACGCTGGTTGATACGGAATAATTTTTTCGCAGTTTGCTGACTTGTTTATTCCGGCTTATAACATGCCACTATTTCTCCGAAATACATCACATGGTAATCATCATTGGCATAGAATTTACTTTTGTATTCTCCGGCCAGATTATCCGGCTGCATATCCTGTTTGTAAATGATTTTACACTCATAAACCAGATCGCATTCATTAATGATCGGACTGTCAATCAACCGGGCATTTTTGGCGGTCAGCTTGCATTCCTGGAATTTATCAATATCCCGCCCTGATTTGGTACCGGCTACGGCCAGATCTTTTTTCAGTTCACCCGCCGAGGGGATACTCACCGAAAAGTCAACCGCCTTTTCCATCAGTTCGTAAGTATAACGGGAATAACGTACCATCACCATCATAAACGGCTTTTGCCAGATATGGCCGATTGATCCCCAGCCGATCGTCATGGTATTAAGTTCATCCCCCGCTTTTACGGTTAAAAAAGCACCCCGCGGTAATTGGGTCAGAAACTGGGCGGCGGATTGCTCGTAGGCAACATCAATAGACATAAATGAATCTCCTTTCCTGCTTGCCAGCATATATAACCAATATATTAATAAATTCCCGCCAGGGGAACTTATAAAAAGTATATAACAAAACTGATATTTTTATCATCGATTCATCGACCGGATTTTATATTTAGGAAAGCAACAAATTGTTTGGCGATATGTCGAATTGTAATATGAAAACGGTATAACGGTAAAAACCAAATAAATTATTTAATATATATCGCAATATGTTATAAAAAATGTTAATATATTATTAATATTTATTAGTATTACAAAATTTACGTTATGGGAGGAATGTTGGATAATGTCGTATGAAAAAGAATATCAGGAGAAATTAACAACGGCTGAAGCGGTTGCCGGTATGATCGAATCCGGAATGGTCATAAAACTGGGATATTTTACGGCCAAACCAGTAACTCTGATTCAGGAACTAGCCAAACGACACGATGAATTAAAGGATATCCTTATTGTAGCCTGCAGCACCGCCCCCCCTATACCTGAAGTAATACAATACGGGGAAACTTTTACCTGGTGGGATTGGCACTGGAGCAAGCTGACCAGAGCCCTGCGGCCCTATTTCAGCAATATCGTTTATGGGCCGATTGCCTATCACATGTGCTGCGAATTTGTCCGTGATCAAACCGTAAATCAGGGGCGGCAAACCGATTGGGTCTGGCAGCAGGTAGGACCTATGGATGAAAACGGCTATTTCAATTTTGGCCCCACCATTTCGGAATCCATAACCAGCTTTGAAGTCGCCAAATATAAATGCGTAGAAGTAAATAAAAACATGCCCAGATGTTTGGGCGGCAGCCAGGAAAGCGTTCATATTTCCATGATTGACCGTATAGTTGAAGCGCCTGATGACCAGATGATTTTTGCCGCTCCGGATGTACCGGCACCGACTGAGGTTGAAATTCTGCTGGCCAATCATCTGGTTGAATACATTCATGATGGCTGCTGTCTGCAGTTGGGGATCGGCGGTTTGCCGAATGCGCTTGGTCATGTAATTAAAAATACCAACCTCAAAAATCTGGGCATCCATTCGGAAATGTTTGTCGATGCCTATGTGGATATGATCGATTCGGGTCAGGCCAATGGCAGCAAGAAAAACATCGATATGTATAAAGCCGTCTATACATTTGCCGTGGGCACCCAAAGGCTTTATGACTGGATGCATGAAAACAGCGGGCTGGCTGGATACTCGGTCAGTTACGTCAATGATCCCCGAGTGATCGGCCAGCTTGATAACATGATCTCCGTCAATCAGGCGTTGCAATTCGATTTGTATACCCAAGTCAGCGCTGAAAGCATGGGTACTGAGCAGATTACCGGGCATGGCGGCATGACTGATTTTATCCTTGGAGCCCAATGGTCCAAGGGCGGCAAAAGTTTTATCTGTATGCCCTCCACTCATACTACCAAGGACGGCGAGCTGGTATCCAGAATCGTACCCACTTTCTCACCCGGAACCTGTACCTCCGTTTCCAGGCATTTGGTCGATTATATTGCTACCGAATACGGAATCAGAAAACTGAAAGCCCAGAATCAGTGGGTTCGCACCGAAAGATTAATCGAAATTGCCCATCCGCAATTCCGGGACGAATTGGTGCAGGCCGCCAATGATCTGAAAATCTGGACCAGAACCAATAAGATTGAGTAAGCAGATTACAAGTAATTAATTGAGCAAGCAGAAGAAACAGTATTATTTGAGTAGCAGGCGATGAGCAATTATTTGAGTAAGCCCAAGGAATTATTAGAAAAATGCAGGCACTTTCTGAATTTTCAGCGGAGTGCCTGTTTTTTAACCGCAGCCGATTAAAATTTAAAAGGATCGGAAAAATATTTGTGAACCAATATAAAATATTTTCTTTTTGATTTTATTAAAAATATTTATCCAAAAATTTTTAATAAAAGGCTTAAACTTCAGCAATGGCAGCGATTTTAAAAAATTAATTCCAATTTGGGTTTCCCCGGAATGTTTCACGTGAAACATTTTCGGTTCTTAAAAAACCCTGGAAGCCTTAACAATATAGATATATTCAAGGTATTATGAATTCAGGGTATCATGACATTGACTAAATTATTTCACACCACTATAATAATATGGTGCGTTGGCTCGTAAGTAATTAACGCTTAACGCACCAGAGTCAGGATTATGTCCAATGCTAAAAAAGTTTCCCGATATGACAATTGAAATTAGATATGCGGATGTGGCGGAATTGGCAGACGCACCAGACTTAGGATCTGGCGTTTCACGACGTGGAGGTTCGAGTCCTCTCATCCGCACCATTGAATTTTAGGTAGTTATAGATGCCATGCGGTCAAAGCTGCATGGCATCGGCCTTTTCAGAGGTTTTTACCCTCGGTTTTTGAGCTCTCAATTTCACAGATGACATCGGCCATTTTCGGCGTACCGGAGCGTTTTGAACCACCGTAAACAACTGAATACGGAAATCCGGCCTAATGAGCGGGCGTATTTTCAAACGAAGATACGCCCGCTTTTTTTAGTGTGCCCGGCATGGGCGAGTCTAACGGGTAAAAGTCCCTAGTGCGGGTTGATAGTGCCAAGCACATAGCCAAGGGCAAGGGTGTCCATCGCGAGGTAGAATCTGCTCCACCTTTAAGGCGATGGGTGTCACGGCAGCCGTATTCGGATCAACCGTGATGATTCCCCGTCCGCTCTTTCTGGCGTATATGATAAGATGAGCGGCAGGTTCAAGCAGCGCTACCCCGCCGTTTTAAATTGCGATGACCAGAATGGCTTACACCAATAAGGGAAGCTGATGAAAAAAGGACATTAGAAGCCTGACAGCACCGCTACGCAATTGACCGTATTATTAATGACGCGCAGAGAATCGGTAATATTGTGTGCTGTGCTTAAAGGCGTTCAGGCATTTCCGGCCTCAGTATATTTCTAAAAAATGGGAATATACTGAAATCTGTAGTATAATAAAAAAACAATATGAGGGATACCATGCTGAATTATATGACTGTAAAAGAAGCTGGAGAAAAATGGGGTATTGGAAGCCGGATGGTAACACTGTACTGTGCAGATGGGCGGATTAAAGGGGCGGAGAAAATCGGCAATATGTGGCTGCTCCCTAAGGACGCAAAAAAGCCTGAAGACGGCAGCTATAAAATGGGGATAAAAAATGGGAAGTAGTATGAAAGATATACAAAACAATATTATAGAGTCCTTCCAATCGTTCTTTGGAAAGGAAGAGTTGCTTGCCAAGGTGATCGAGTGCTTCCCCTACCCGATTGAGATTTACGCCCCGGACGGAACCTCGGTGCTGGTGAATAAGGCTATGCTGGCTAAATCATACGATTAGTCCGGACATGGTTGTCGGGAAATACAATATATTCAAAGATCCTTATATTGTCGCCTCGGGCCAGCTCCCTGTGTTAAAACGGGCTTTTAAGGGCGAAACCGTCTTTTTCCCGAATGTCAGAGTGCCTTTGGAAGAAATTGCGGAGCGATACGGCGTAGAGGACTTCGATATAGAGGCCATATACCAGGATATTACGGTTTTCCCTATTCTGGACGGCGAAAAACGGGTGATCTTTATCGGGGCATTTTTAATCAACAGGAGGGTTTATCGTGGCAAGGATGAAATTGAAAAGGCCAAAGAATACATAGAAACCCACTGGCTGGAAAGGTTTGACTTGAACGAAACGGCAAGGGCGGCCTGCCTCAGCAAAGCTCATTTCACAAAGCTGTTCAAGAAGCATACCGGCTTAACCCCCCATGAGTATTATACCAATTATAAAATCAGCAAAGTGAAGGAGAAGCTGCTGGATGCCAACCTTACCATCGTACAGGCTTTTGAAGCCTGCAATATGGACTATAGCGGCCATTCCGCCCGAGTGTTTAAAGACAAAACCGGTGTTTCCCCTTCCGCTTACCGGAAAATGTCAAGTCAAAAAGAAGCGAGGGATAATCCATGAAAGATCAGGTTGATGATGTACAAAGAAGCTTGGCAAAATCCTTCCAGTCCCTTTTTCAAAAACAGGAACTGCTTGCCAAAGTGATCGAGTTCTTTCCTTATCCGATCCAGATTTTCTCCCTTGACGGGACGGTGCGGATAATTAACAAAGCCACGCTGGAGATGATAGGCATAAAAAGCGTGGAGTCTCACGTAGGCAAATATAATTGCTTTAAGGATCCCATCGTGCGTGAGAATGGCGTTGCGGATCAAGTCAGGCAGGTATTGACGGGCAAAACTGTATATCTTACTGATTTTAATGCGCCCTATAAGGATTTGATCCGGTATCATGATGTGAAAAAAGATAGGGATATACAAACCATAATCACGGACATTACCTGTTTCCCTTTGGTAAAGGCGGATGGCGCGGTGGAATGCTTTGCCGCCGTCTTTATCTTTAAAAAAATATACCGGGGGAAAGAAGAAATCGCCCTGGCAAAAGAATACATAGAAACCCATTGGCAGGAGCCTTTTGACTTAAGCGAAACAGCAAAGGCGGCCTGCCTCAGTAAAACTCATTTTACAAAGCTGTTCAAGAAGCATACCGGCGTAACCCCTCATGAGTATTATACCAATTATAAAATCAGAAAATTGAAGGAAAAGCTTCAGGATACCAACCTTTCCATCACTCAGGCCTTTGCCGCCTGCAACATGGACTATAACGGTCATTCCGCCCGGGTTTTTAAAGCCAAAACCGGTGTTTCCCCTTCTGCTTACCGGAAAAAGTCAAAATAAAATAAATTGCCATAAAAAGTAATAAGAAAGCCAGGCTTTTGTGTGTACGAAAGCCCGGCTTTTTTTAGTGTGAATACAACAAGGTTCCCAGGCTCCGTCAGCAATCCTTGAATTGCGTTGACTGGTAGGAGTTCTTATTTTCAAGATCGCACTTTCCTTACTAATTATAAGCATATCCAACCTATCCTCACAGCCGGCGGGCTAATAAAATATGGGTAGCCATAATGAAAATATCCGCACTTTGGCTGGAAAGGAGCGTTCATATGGGCAGCAAAACGAAAGAGCAGCTGCTTGAGGAACTGTTGGAAGTACAGAAAATGTTGGAGGAAAAAACAGAGACTCAAGGTCAAATGATTAAAAGATTTCAGATGCTTATTGAAAATGAGGGACTGTTTTCTCAGATAATCGACTTTCTCCCTTATCCCCTCGCTATATTTACGCCACAGTATACACTGGCCATGACAAATAAGGCTTTTACGGCGGAAACAAAAACGCGGTTTATGAACCCGGAAAAAGGAACCGTCCGAATTATTCTACACAAGATCGATGATATCCAACTGGCCGCCGCCGTCACGCGGGTCTTTAAAGGGGGCACCTTCTTTTTAGAGGACTTAAAAAACCCGTTTTCCATGTTTTCAGGAATTACGCAGCAAGACGCTCCGCAGTCTGAACGTTTCAATAAGGCTGTCATTTTTTCTGTTCCAGCCGATGATGCTAAAATCACCTACGGCGTCATTGTGTTTATGCCATGAGGAAAGCACATAAGACGGGATAAGTAAACGCAGACTGTTGACTGCTGCGTGAATAACGAATTAAAAATTATGGAGGTAAGATTAATGAAAAGGAATTTTATAGCTTTTATAATCGTCGCGGCGATGATGTTTACCATGATGGGAAATTTGGAGGTATTCGCAGCCGCACTGCCGACAGGCGGAAACCTTGAGGCCCCGCAAAATCTGACGGTGGAGCTCAAGAAATGGGAAGATGGAAGACCCTATTTTGCGCTTAAGTGGACGAACCCTCAAAGCATATGGGAATTGCAAAAATACGGTGTAGAACATGGAGAGTGGGGTGCGAATTGCCAGATTGATGTAAAGGTCGGCAACGGACAATGGTACTATGACGCGAGTGGAGAGCTTTTCGGGAATGGGCTTAATTTTGATGAAGAAGAATTTGATGAACCCGGAAATTATGTAACAGATGACGTTGTATTCGATCCAATACAATTGAACGAGAATCTTGGTGTGGACGGTACTGTCGATATCAAGACAAATGTC
>JAAYCZ010000369.1 GCA_012729495.1 Syntrophomonadaceae bacterium
AAATTGCACTCCAGGATCGTACCTGCCTTTAGAGAAGGAACGATCGTAACTATTCCCCGTCAAACCGCCAACATTTTCGTCACTGAATATGGATCCGTCTCACTTAAGGGACTTGGAACCTGGGAACGTGCAGCGGCCCTTGTTTCCCTTGCTCACCCGGACTTCCGTGATGACTTGATCAAGGCTGCCCAGGCAAGAAAAATCTGGACCCGGACCAATAAAATCAATGATTAAAGATTGGCCAATTAATTAATTATTTCATAAATTGTTAAAAACTCAGGATTTTCACTTAAAAAATGGAATCCTGAGTATTTTTTGAAATATGGAAAATAGTGCGTATATTTTAAAATAGAAGGGAATAAGCAAAACTTGCAGAATTGTATGTTAATATACGTGATCGGGTTATATTTCCTCGTTTAGCACAATGATAAGGAGACTGGAATGGATATTTTCCCGCCAATGCTTTGTATAAAGTTTTTAGATGCACTGCCTGATGCAGTTATTGCCATTAATCCTGACCATCGCATAATTGTTTGGAATTCTACAATGGAAAGAATTACCGGTATTCCCCGCGAGCAGGCCTTGGGAAAAGGAAACAGGTTTTACTCTATGACTGTTTTTGGGGAGCCACGCCTGATGCTTGTAGATCTGGTGTTGGATCCTGGTTTGGAGAAAGAATACCAGGGTTCGTATAGAAAATATGGTATGAATTATTATGGGGATGGGACGGTAACGGTTAAATCTAATAAAAATGAGGTATTTTACTGGGCGCAGGCCTCCCCGGTATTTGACCAGGACGAAAACCTGGCTGCCGTAATCGAAATTATGCGGGTCAAAAGTTCAGATTCGTTAAGGGAAAGTGAATATAATCTACGCCGCATTACGGATAACATGTCGGATTTGGTCAGCGAATTGGATTGTCATGGCAATGTTATCTTTGCCAGTCCGTCTCATTATAAAGTACTGGGATATACCGAAGAACGGATGATGACAATTAAATTATCGGACTTTGTCCATCCTGAAGATATCCCCTCGGTAATCAGTGCCCTGAAAAAAAGTCTGCAAACCGGAAAGGCCGGCATTAGTCATCATCGCTGCCGGCATAATGACGGACATTATGTTTGGATTGAAACGGTAGGTAATCCAATTTTGCAGGATGGCAAAATCAGGGGGATATTGCTGAGCAGCCGCGATATCACCGTTCGCAAGCAATTGGAACAGGAACTGCGTTATCTGAGTATTCATGATTCCCTGACCAGTTTATACAACCGTACCTATTTTGAGGAAGAAATGCGCCGACTGAACAGTGGCCGCTGTGACCCGGTGGGCATGATGGTCTTTGATCTGGACGGGCTCAAGCTGGTCAATGATACGCTGGGACATGAGGCCGGCGATCGTTTGCTGATCAACTTTGCCGGGATTCTGAGTAAATGCTTCCGCAGCGGTGATGTGGTTTCCCGCGTGGGGGGAGATGAATTTGCCGTTTTACTGCCGCAGACGAATCAAAAAGCGCTGGACAGGATAGCAGCTCGGCTTAATATAATGATAGGCGAGTACAATCAAAGCAACCCGGAACTACCCCTTAGCGTTTCGCTGGGAATAGCGGTTAAAAAGGATCGGCGTTCATCACTGCGGGATATTTACAAAGAGGCGGACAACCGCATGTATAGAAGCAAACTGCGGCGCAGCAGCAGCGCCCACAGCGCGGTTGTCAATACACTTTTAAAAGCACTCCAGGCCAGGGACTATATGACTGAGGGGCATGGAGAAAGGATGAAAAACCTGGTTGCTTTGCTGGGCAGGGAATTGAAACTTTCCGACAGCACTTTGACCAATCTGGAGTTATTGGCCCAGTTTCATGACATTGGTAAAGTAGGCATTCCGGATCGGATTTTATTTAAAAGGGAGAGTTTAACTGAAGAAGAGTATAGAGAAATGCAGCGCCACAGTGAAATCGGACAGCGTATAGCGCTGGCTTCATCGGAATTAAGTTCACTGGCCGATTTGATTCTGAAACATCATGAATGGTGGGACGGGAGAGGCTATCCCTTCGGGTTGGCGGGTGAACAAATACCTTTGGAATGCCGTATTATTTCCTTGGTGGATGCCTATGATACGATGACCCATGACCGCCCATACAGCAAAGCAGTTTCGCCGCAGGAAGCGTTGGAAGAAATCGCCCGTTGCAGCGGTACCCAGTTTGATCCCAATATAACTGCATTATTCCTGAAACTACTGGGTTACAGCGGATGAGTAATCCTCAGAACCATGCCAAACATGCCGCACAGTGCCCTGCATTTGATTAACCTAGCAACAAGCGATCGTTATCAAGTTCAGTACCGCTTTTCCTGCCGAATAGTTCAATTAATTTTTCTACGGTCATTTCTTTTCTTTCCTCACCGCTCAAATCCAGGATGATCTTCCCTTCATGCATCATTATGGTGCGGGTACCGTATTCAAGCGCTGCTTTCATATTGTGGGTAACCATGATGGTTGACAGTTGATACTCGTTTACTATTTCACGGGTTATCTGCAGCACCTTTTTGGCAATTGCAGGATCTAGCGCGGCTGTATGTTCATCCAGCAGCAGCAACTTGGGTTTGACGATGGTTGCCATCAGCAG
>JAAYCZ010000049.1 GCA_012729495.1 Syntrophomonadaceae bacterium
ACTCTGGAACCCATACATTCTAAGAAAATACTTGGCAAGCCAGGGGGAGATTATCCTTCTGGTCAGTAAGCACTAACATGAAGACCCCCGGCGGATACAGGAACAAATCCTGTTCCCCGGGGGTCTTTTTTTGAATAGGCACCAGGCACTAAACTTACAAACTTATTGAGAACAATCATCCTTAGCAAGATTGATGGCAGGGGGTGATTGTTTACAGTATATTTCCAAATTATCTCTATAGCCTGCAAGCTTAATAGGAGTTAAAATGTATATACAGTAGAAAATATTTGCAGATGAGGAGAGGATTGCTGATGAAAATACATAAGGCTATTACAGCGGTGATTGCTGCCTGTATGATGTTGCTGATGTTTTCTTATGCCGGACAGGCAGATGCGGCAGTTATCGAAAGAGAAGGCACACCGGTTAAGATGGTGCTTACTGATTGGGGTGGAGTGAGCCTAAACCTGCAGGGACAGGAGAAGTATTTTAAAGTTTGGGAAAAGTCCAGCGGTGCTTATACGCGAATTAATTTGGCTTTGACCAACATTGATTCCTTTGATGTTGATGGAAGAAACCTTGTCTATACGATCAGTTCCGGTTCGGCCATGGACGTTTATCTTTATGATATTAAGACCGGCGCCAATAAAGTTATATCCAAGACTTTTACCGCCAAGCGCAATGTGAAGATTTATGGCAATCGGATTGCCTGGGTGGATTATGGCATAGGCAGCGGCGGTATATGCATATATAATTTGACCGATGGCAGTGCAACCAGCCTGCAGCTTGACAAGAGCGAAAAGATTGAGTTGGATCTTACCGATGGTTATCTGGCTTATATCTGCAATAAAAATGGACGTGAATCAGTTTTCTTATACAATCTTACCGATGCCACAACTGAAATTGTATCAGATACGGATTCCAACAAAAGTTCGGTAAGTATATCAGGTACAAAGGTAGTCTGGACGGAAAAACATACCTCCAGCGGTTTGGGGACAGCCAGTCTGTATGATTGGAAATGCGCGAAATGCGGCACTGTGGTAAGGGCAACAACTGCACCGGATACCTGTCCGGATAAAACCTGTGTATCTGATAAATGGATCTGCAAGACTTGTGGACATAATTGGACCGAAGCACTTGTTGCCCCGGCAACCAAACCGGCCAAATGTCCCTCCTGCGGTGAAACTTCGCCTAGTAAGATCTGGGAATTGTTCACCAAGGTAGATACCAGCCAATCTTATTATAATCAGGTTTTTGGCAACTATCTGACCGGAGCCGTCAGTGATGTATGGATTTATGATAAAGCTACCGGTCTAAAAGAACAATTGACCAATGATACGGCCAATCAGGTTCAGCCTGTCATCTACGATAAATATGTTGCCTGGTCTGAAATTTCCTCCGGCAATGCAGATATTTGCCTGTTGAATCTGGAGACGGGAATTTTGAGTAAAATAGCCAACAGTGATCTATCTGAAGTGAGCCCTTCATTGGCAGCTAATCATGTTGCCTGGATTACCCTGCATGGAAATTTAGGCAGCCTGTATGTAGAAAATCTGGAAAATGCACAAGGCTCAGGAAGCGGGCAAATGGCAGACAGTGAAATTAAAATCATGGTCAACGGTCAGCGCTTTTATACTGATCCTGCTCCTTATATAAAAGATGGTCGGACTATGGTTCCCATGCGCAGGGTTTTTGAAATAATGGGGGCTGAAGTAAACTGGAATGAGCCGGAGCGCAGTGTAACCGCCATCAAGGGAAATATAGAAATAAAACTGTATATCGGCAGCCAGACTGCTTACAAGAACGGTCAGCCGGTTCAACTGGATGCGCCGGCGGAGATCATGGCTTCAGCAGGACGGACCATGGTGCCGCTGCGGTTTGTATCCGAATCATTTGGCGGAAATGTGAACTGGGTAGCGGCAACCCGAACGGTTGTGATTAACACCGGTATTTAGAGTTTGCATAATTCAAAAAATCATGCAATACTGTCACTCTGAGCGATAGCGAGAGTCTCGTAAGTGCTGTATATCCCCCCTACGGGGACTACATATGTGACCTAAAGGTAACTTAGGGTTGCTTCGCTAACGCTCAGGATGACATTTAAAGTTGTATATAATCCAAAAAAGTTCATTATGCAAAATTCTCAATTGACTTTTGCAAGTACTGTTCGAAATATTGTCGGTAAATATTTTTCTCGACTGAGTCAGGGAATCACGAAGATGCCCTGGCTCATTTTCATTTATTGGCAAAATAATTGTTGCGGTCTGGCTTGTCTTCAAGCTATAATTCAGATAGACATTAACCGACCTACCGGTCGGTCGGAAAAAATTACAATTATTTTGGAGAGGGGTACAACGGGTGAGAAAGAGCAATAAATCAGCATTTCTGGTCATGATTTTACTTTTAACAATGGTTTTAGGCCTGGGCGGATGCGGTAAAAATACCGAGGTGGTCAAGGAAACCGCGCTGGCGGTATCGGTAACTGCAGCGCAGAAGATGGATTTGGTGCAGAATGTCAGCTATGCGGGTATCGTCCGTGGCCGCAATGAGGTAACTATAATGCCGAAGGTACCGGCACGGGTAACTGCAATATATCTTAAACCCGGGGATCCGGTCAAGGCTGGACAGACAATTATGACCCTTGACAGTAGTGATTTGAATGCCGCCATTCGTCAGGCTGAGGCTGGTGTAGCCCAGGCGGAAGCCGCTTTAAGAACCAATGAGATACGATTGGAAGCTGCCCGAACCAGCTATGATAGGGCTCAGAAACTATTTGCAGCGGGTGCTCTTTCCCAGGCGGATCTGGATAGAGTCAAAGCAGAGTATGATACTCTAAATTCGGGTACTGCCGAGGCAGCGGCCGCTTCAGCCCGGGCAGCCCTGGCCACCGCACAGGAAGCGCTGGATAAATGTAATATCACCTCTCCGATCAATGGGGTGCTGGGCAGCATAAATCTGCAGCTGGGACAAACCGCGAGTCCCACCTTGCCGGCTGCTATCGTCACCGACAATGCGGATCTGGAAGTAGAAGTAATGGTCAACGAAAATGATGTCAGTTACATAGAACCAGGCAGCGAGGTTGATATCCTCATCAACGCAGTAAGTGCAGACAGAATCAAAGGCAAAATTGACAGTGTATCCACGGTGGCCGACCCGATCAAGCGCAACTTTGCCGTTAGAGTAGCGTTACCCAACCCGGACGGCAAAATCAGGTCAGGTATGTTTGCTGAATTAATTATAGATACCATCAGTAAAAAAGATGTCCTTTGCATACCGGTTAACGCCGTCATCCCCAAAGGCGGAAGTTCAATTGTCTATATTGTTGACAAAAATAACAAGGCCCGGCCGGTTGATGTGCAAACCGGGATTAAAAACAACCGCTATATAGAAATCACCAGGGGATTAAGCGCCGGACAGCAGGTGATTACGAAAGGCAACACCCTGGTCAATGACGGTACCCTGGTGCGGGTGATTGCCGGGGGTGGAAAATAATGAAAATCGTCAATTTCGCGCTTAAACGCCCGGTAACCATTACCATACTCGTAACCGTTTTGATTTTACTGGGCTTGTTTACCTATTCAAAGATTGGTTTAAATCTGCTGCCGGACATGAAACTGCCGGTAGCGGTGGTTATGACCACTTATAACGGGGCCGGCCCGGAGGAAGTGGAGCAGGTCAGCAAAACCCTGGAGGGTACGCTGGCCGGTATCAGCAATATCAAAACCATTCAGTCTATTTCCTCATCAGGTTCGTCTCTGATTATTCTGCAGTATAACTGGGGCACGGACATGGAAATGGCGATGACCGATGTCCGTGAAAAGATTGGCATTATTGAAAAATATTTGCCGGCGGATGTTGATAAACCAATGGTCATCAAGATGGACATCAATAATCTGCCGGTGCTGCAGATGGGTATAAGCGGCACAGATGATATGTCGCTGGTACAACTGCAAACCCTGGCCGAAGACGTGATTGAACCGCGTCTTTCCCGTTTGCCGGAAATTGCCTCGGTAGTTATTACCGGGGGAATGGAACGGGAGATAAAGGTAGAGATAGATCCGGTCAAAATGCAAAACTACGGCTTGACTCTCAGTCAGATCAACGCCGTGCTGAAGGCTGAGAATTTTAACATGTCCGGCGGCAGTGTAGCCGAAGGTGACCGTAAATATTATGTTCGTGCCCTGCAGGAGTTTGAGTCACTGGATGATATAAAGCAAGTTGCCATCGCGACTGCATCCGGAAACATCGTTTATCTGGGCGATATAGCTTCCATCACTGACGGATATGTTGACGACCGGCAAATAACCCGTGTAGATCAGAAGCCGGCAGTGGGGATTCATTGTCTGAAGCAAAGCGATGCCAATACGGTTAAAGCTTGTGATACAGTGAAGGCAGAACTGGAAAAGATTGAACAGGAATTGGGCGTCGATCTGAATATCAAAATCGCGGTTGACCAGTCTGAGTTTATCAAACAGTCGATTGACAATACTAAAAAAATGATCCTCGAAGGCGCTTTGCTGGCTATTTTGATGCTCTTCCTCTTCCTGCGCAACGTGCGCAGTACCCTGATCATTTTTACCGCGATTCCTTTGTCAATTATTGCTACTTTTGTACTCCTGTATTTCAACAACAGTACTTTAAACCTGATAACCATGGGTGGCTTGGCTTTAGGTCTGGGGCGTATGGTGGATGATTCTATCGTGGTATTTGAGAATATCTACCGGCATCGAAGTTTAGGCCTGTCCCCACTGGAAGCCGCCCGAACCGGGGCATCGGAAGTGGGCAGCGCTGTAATTGCTTCCACTTTAACCATTATTGCGGTTTTTGTACCGATTCTCTTTACCGAAGGCATTGCCTCCATAATATTCAAACCCCTGGGAGTTACGATTGGTTTTGCCGTGTTCTGTTCGCTGCTGGTGGCGCTGACGGTCGTACCGCTGATGTCATCACGCATGCTGACCGACCGTTCCATGGCGAAAAAAACCGACGGAGGCAGAATTTATCGCCTGACCGAAGGCTTCGGCGGCTGGCTGGACAATCTCGGAGAACGTTACAAAAAGATGGTTGCCTGGGCGCTGGGACACCGCAAAGCGGTTATCATTACCGTAACCGTCCTGATGCTGCTCAGCTTGGC
>JAAYCZ010000050.1 GCA_012729495.1 Syntrophomonadaceae bacterium
AATCCTTCACCTTACATGGTTTACCTGCACATCGACGGAGATGAAATCATGAGCACTTCTCCTGAAACCTTGGTGCGTTTACAAAGCGGGCGACTGGTGACTTTCCCGGTGGCCGGTTCGCGGCCGCGAGGCAAAACCGATGCTGAGGACCGGGAACTGGGAAAAGAACTCCTGGCTGATGAAAAGGAACTGGCGGAACATAATATGCTGGTTGATCTGGGTTTATGGAGTTCAGTTCCACCCCGAATCGATCCTGACCCCCCTGGGGCATGTAGTCCTAAACAACTTTTTAAAAATTTAACAAGGAGGAGAAGGTGATGATAAAAAAAGCTATTCAGACCGTAATCAACGGGCAGGATCTTGATTTTGAAACTGCCAAATCAGTAATGAGAGCCATGATGGAAGGCAATGCTACCCAGTCGCAAATGGGCGCCTTACTGACCGGACTGCGCATGAAAGGCGAAACAGTGGAAGAAATTACCGCTTGTGCCACGGTTATGCGGGAAAGAGGACTTAAAATTACCCCGGTAAGCAATGTTATTGATATCGTCGGAACTGGTGGCGACGGAACCAATACCTTCAACATTTCCACTACTTCGGCCTTTGTGATTGCAGCCGGCGGTGTTCCGGTAGCAAAACACGGAAACCGGGGGGTATCAAGCCAAAGCGGTGCGGCTGATGTGCTGGAGTGTTTGGGGATTAACCTTAATCTGAGCCCTCAAAAGAGCGAAGCAATCCTGCAACAGAGCAATATCTGTTTCATGTTTGCCCAACTCTACCATACTTCCATGAAATATGCCGCACCGGTTCGCAAAGAGATGGGGGTTCGTACCATATTCAACGTATTGGGACCCTTGGCCAATCCGGCCGGGGCTACCATGCAGCTGATGGGAGTATACGACCTTAAACTGGTGGAACCTCTGGCCCGGGTGCTGTCCAATCTTGGGGTGGTACGAGGTCTGGCGGTCAGCGGCAATGACGGTATGGATGAAGTAACCCTGACCGAAGCAACTCATGTATGTGAAATCCATAACGGGGAATTTACAACGTACGACATTACTCCCGAGCAATTTGGCTTCAGCCGCTGCACGCTGAAGGATTTGACCGGCGGCAGGCCTGCAGATAACGCACAAATTACCATGGATATATTAACCGGTCGGGATCGGGGACCCCGGCGTGATGTGACGGTACTGAACTCGGCAATGGCACTCTATTTGGGAATTGGCAATTGCAGCGTGGCAGATTGTATTACATTGGCTCAGGATATCATCGATAGCGGGAGAGCCGCAGCTAAATTGGAAGAGTTTCGCCGGCTGACCAACGAGGTGACACAATGATACTGGATACAATTGCAGCTGTAACCAAAAAAAGAATTGAGCAAAAGAAAACAGAGATACCGTTTGAAAAAATTAAAAAAGCAGCTCTGAGCATCAATGCCGCGACGGGATTTCCTTTTGAGAAGGCCTTAAACAAGCCGGATATAAGTTTTATCTGTGAAGTAAAAAAAGCCTCCCCGTCCCAGGGAGTAATTGCAGCCGATTTTCCTTATGTACAGATTGCCCAAGAATACGAAGCAGCCGGTGCAGATGCAATATCTGTACTGACGGAGCCGGAATATTTTCTGGGTAACGACACTCACCTGGTACAGATAAAAGATGAGGTATCGATTCCGGTGCTCCGCAAAGATTTTGTAGTGGATCCCTATCAGATTTATGAAGCCAAAACTCTGGGAGCGTCAGCGGTGCTGCTCATTTGTTCGCTTATGAATACGAATACAATCCGTGACTGCCTTGCTATTTGTGATGAACTGGGCCTGTCCGCACTCGTGGAAGCGCATGATGAAAGAGAAATCGAATCGGCACTGGCGGCAAATGCCAGAGTTATCGGGGTAAATAACCGCAATCTTCAGGAATTTACTGTGGACATCGGCAACAGTATCAGGCTGCGCAGTCTGGTGCCGGATAATCTTTTCTTTATCGCCGAAAGTGGTATAAAAACTGCTGCCGATATTGAAATGCTGCGCCAGGCCAAAGTCAACGGTGTTCTCATAGGTGAAACCCTGATGTGCAGTCCGAACAAGCGCGAAATAATCGCTGAGTTGCGGGGTATAGCCTTATGACCAAAATAAAAATATGCGGTTTGACACAGCAAGAGGATATAGAATCAGTGAACCGCTGGCGGCCGGACTATATCGGTTTTGTGTTTGGCGCCAGCCGCCGGCAGGTGACAGCTGAACAGGCCACTCTTCTAAAAGCTGGTCTTGATAATCAGATCAAGGCGGTAGGAGTGTTTGTAAATGAACCGCTAAATTCGATTATTAAGCTTTGCCAAAACGGGGTGATAGATATTGTACAGCTGCATGGGGATGAAAATGAAGCCTATATCAGGATACTCAAGGCTCAGATTGATTGCCCGGTAATCAAAGCTGTTCGGGTGCAGGGCAGCGAGCAGATTCTGCGGGCAGAAGAGCTATCCTGTGATTTATTATTGCTGGATGCTTGTCAAAAAGAGCAATACGGCGGCAGCGGCAAGACGTTTGACTATGCGCTGATACCGATTCTGCAGAAACAATTCTTTCTGGCCGGCGGATTGGAAATAAGCAATATAGCCCAGGTGATCAGGAAATGTAATCCGTATGGGGTTGATATAAGCAGTGGCGTAGAAACCGATGGCCTAAAGGATGAAGGCAAAATCAGACAGATCATCCAAACCGTCAGAAGTTTGGAATAACAAATTGGGAGGCAGCGGACATGATATTTGTATTAAAACCTGGGAGTATCGCAACAATTTGCACCTTTGAGACAGCTACGCGGAATACTCTGGATTCATCAGTGATCCCGCTGTTTAAACCTACCGCTATCACTGCCAGCACCAACGGTGCGACCAGAGCCCGAAGACCGGCAGCATGGCTGGGGTCAACAATAACCGGGAGATGAGATTTCTGTGGAGCAGATGGCTTGATGATTTGATCTGGTACAGTTTAGAGATTTAATTAAGGATTTGAAAAATCGTACCGCCTTTGAGGGAAGATACTGCTGATATGTTCAATGCGCTGCCGAGATTACGAACTGCTGCTTATATGATTTCCTGTGAAACCGTTTCACATTGGCTGAAACGGTAAACTTTATACACAGTGGCTATTACGAATATTGAGCCAGCCATTTCAAGCAATTTGGAGTCCAATGGCTGTCCGCCCAGGCGTTCATAAAATCTTCGATAAGGGCTGTCCGAAAGCACCCTTAATACAATACTCATTATAAAAAGGAGTCGAACAACATAACAAATAATTAAATAATGATAGGGTATGAAGGGCTATATGGAGAAGTTTAATCTTTAATAGTTTTAAATTCAATTAATCGGGTTACCTTGAGTGGCCAGCAGCATTTTTTTCATATCCTCTCGGCGTACTCCGAATCCTCTCCCACCAATACAGGCAATCACTTCAAATCTAGTATTGCCGCTATTTTTAGAAGAATAACTGAGCTCACCCAAGTGCTGAATGCGTGTCACTTTGTCTCGTGCAGTTCCATCGTCTTCGGTAATCTTAGCTTCGATCACCACTTGGGGATTAAACTCATTAGGAATAATGAAATCAGGAGTCTGATCAAATCCTGGTATCTTTTCGGCCCGCTTGGTCTTTCTATAACTTATACCCGCGCCAACCAACAGATTCTCAATAGCTAGTTCCAGACTATCTCCGATCAGATCGGATGCTGAATCCCTGTGACCAGCAAAGGGCCTGCCCAGAAAACGTTCGTATAACAGCATTGAATAAGGTACTCCCATATTAGCTAAGTTTCTCAGTCCTGATAATCCCTCTTGGGTATCGGCTTTATCCAGACGATGTATTTTGTCCGTTGCAGATCCAGTAACCGGGGATACAATTAACTGGCAGGCGGTCGTTACCAGAGCATCTACACGCTGGAGTGTCAGTTCACTACTATTTAATGGTTTGAATGGTTTCAAACGAATGTTTCTATCCAGAGTACGAGCAAAGCCCTGACTGACTTCAATTCCGGTCTTACGGCTAGTAACATATGCCCACTCCGGGGGAGTGAAGCCTAAAATACTACGCAATACTATTAAAATCAGAGGCATTTTTTTCACTGCCTCTATTACATTATTCGGATTCATTTCTTGAAAACCTTTAGTGACCTGTTTCAAGTTTTCGTAACCCTGTTCAAAAACCGGGAATTCAATGAAACCCTGGCCACGAGGCATAGCCATAAAATCCGACTCTAAAGACGAAAAAATGGCTGATACATATGGTTCTATATCCTGCACCAAATCCTTACAGTCTACTTCAAAAGGAAATATCATCATCTTCACCCCCATATATCAGTGTATCTTCAAGCGCTATCCAATTCTGTTTCTCTGGGACCTGGGTGTTTCCCAGCAGGCAATCCCTTACTCCCGGCCACCCTCCAAGACACTCAATTTGACTGCAGACACTCTCGATTTTTCTATCAGCATCCGCATTGATCGACCATTCTTTATGTAAGTACCATATAGCCAGGCGAACCAAATGGCCATAAGTAATACATCTCATATCTCCTTGGGTGCACTTTACTCCACCGGTTTCAAGCTGCTTCATGTCTTGCAGTACGAGCCCAGCTATAGCTTCCGGCGTTGAAACAATAGTACTCCGCGAAACCACGCCGGTAGAACGACATACAAAAACTGTATCAATAATAGAAGAACCAGTACCATTTATATGAATGGATGCACCCATTTCACCCGGACAGGGTAAGGAAGCGGAGCAAACTAGTCCGGCGTCCAGCAGGGCAACCGCTACTGGCAAGTAAGCTTTAATATCATTGTGGTGATAGGTAAACACAAAAGGCGAACCCGGTTTTAAGGCCCGGGCCATATTCTTAAACACTCCCGACATTCCCTTTAGAAAATGAGCAGAACCTCGTCCCATGGTATTGTTGCCGGTCAGTTCGTACTGAGAACGGGTTGAACTCTCATTAAAAGCAGGAATATTGGTGTCTGCCAATTTACGCAACCATACAAAACAAAAATCCATTAACTCTGCATACTGTACATTACCATAATACGGTGGATCAGTTATAACTGCATCCAAAGAAGCCGTCATAAGATCAAGTTCTTCAGAGTTGCCACAATGCAATTGAACTTTTCTAATACCTGAGCAGGCTTCAGTAGCTTCATTGCTACCAATCCATTCACCGCTTATAGGAATTTGGATTTTTCTACCGTTTTTATGTTTTATTTCAAAAGGATGCTGGCAATATTCCTTGGCCCGAGTATATTTTTCAACGATGTTACCCCAACCGCCACTGCCAACTTTAGTTCTACGCTTTGAATCCACAATTCCCAGCAGATTTGATTCGCATTGAACTAGTCCTACAGGGAAACCGTGTATGGAAAAGATGTCCAATGATTTAAGAGCTTGGGTATCATAACGGCAAAGCATATTTTGGTAACGTAAAAGATCAGATAGATTAGTAGCTAATGCAGCCTTGACTTCACCCTCTGGTTGAGCAGCTATTAGTTCGCAGCTTAATTCCAAGCCCAATAACTGCCGCGGATTAAAAAGCTCATTATATTTTTTATAACCCCAGCGATGTAAGCGGGTGCTCTCATCTCCTGCGGGAATATTTTCCGAAGGAATAAAAGTCTTTTCTATTTTATCCCAAGTCTCTTCAGCTTTTTGAAAGCGCAGCAAATCTAGCTCATCCGGTTTCTTGAAAAATCTGCCTTTATGTTCTGATTTGCATAGGGGACAGAAATATTCCAGTGCCACCATACGGTGGACAGGGGAACCCTGTTCTGAAAGGGGATAGCGATTTATTTTTCCGCAATACGGGCAGGCACAGCGATTACTGTGGGCCGTACCATTAGCTCTCAATTTAGCCTGACAGAAACTGCAAGAACCAGGATCATGGTAGTTTTTTACCTCGTTTAACTCGCCGCAGTTTGCACATATAAGCACATGTAAAGGGTGTCGAGTGCCTGATGACAGGATGTAGGAGGGAAATAAATCAAAATGTTGCCCGCATTCCTCGCACTTCATTGTTTTAACCCAAATAAAATACTTGACCGGGATATGTTCATTACCGCAGTATAAACAACTGGTTTCATAGAATTTTCCCACCTGTTGTTTAAGCTCATTTATCAAAATGTTTGCGCTATGGCGATAATCATCCAGGTTTAGATTTGCTAATTCTCGCTCAACAATCCAATAGGAAATGGGGTTAATATCGCAGCCAATAACATTACAGCCCAAACGGTTTGCCTCCAATATCGGGGTTCCCCCACCCATAAAAGGATCAGCAACCGTAATCCCACCCAGGTTATTACTACGGTAATAAATATCCTCAAGTCTTCCCGACCCGAATTCTGATAGCAAAATGCCCCGAAATAATGTCCCCGGGCGCCGTGCAAACCACTTGTGAACTGCTATTAAAGGACGGTAATTCTGCTGTATTTGCTTTTCACGTAAAGCCAGATTAGCTAACAATGGTATATCAAAATTATTTTCAATCACAGTAATATTTGCCTCCAATAGTAACCATATTAAATAAAATTCGCTAAAATAGCTTAATATCCTTTTAATACATTTATTGAGTTATGTACAGTCACATTTTTTAAGTAGGCATATACATAATATTTTATGTATAATATTATGTAACAAAACATATAATCGAAGGAGGCTATA
>JAAYCZ010000051.1 GCA_012729495.1 Syntrophomonadaceae bacterium
AAATTCTGGGTCAACGAAGATGGCAGCGTGGAAGACAACGATGTGCAGACTGCCGGCATTGAACATAAAATGGGCCTGAAAGGATCTGCCACCTGTCAGCTCGTCTTTGGTGAAAACAACAACTGCCGCGGCTGGCTGATCGGCAATCCTCCGGATGAAAACGGGATTGGACAGGGCATTGTGCAGATGTTCAACATGATGAACGAAGCCCGTCTGGATACCGGCCGTCTGGCGACTTGCGTAGCTGCCAACGCCTACTGGGCGGCCAAGGATTACGGCAAAGACAGAGTTCAGGGGACGCTTCTTACCAACCCCAAGGGTGGACGTGTTACCATCAACCAGCACGAAGACGTCAAACGGATGTATCTGTTAAATAAAGCCACCACCGAAGCCTGCCGGGCGCTGCTGGCCAAATGCTACTACTACGAAGACGGCAGAGAGTTTGCCCCGACTCCGGAACAAAGAAAAGTCTGTCAGAACAAACTGGATATGCTGACTCCGCTTTGCAAAGCCTATCCTTCCGATGAAGCCTGGGGTTTGATTTCTGAATCACTGCAGTCTTATGGCGGATATGGATTCTGTGAAGATTATCCGGCTGCCAACTCGGCCCGTGACTGCAAAATCTGGTCGATTTGGGAAGGCACCAACTACATTCAAGCCCTGGACTTGATCGGCCGTAAATGGATGCAGGGCAAAGGCGCTCATTTTGCCGGCATCCTGAAAGAAGTAGAAGATTTTATTGCAGAAAATAAAGGCAGCTTAGACGGATTGGAAAAAGAACTTGGTCATCTCGAAAAAGCCTTGGCTTCCTATCGCCAGATTCAATTTGCCATTGGCGGTTATGTGCAGGGCGGCAAATTAGGTCTGATGGGTGTTTATGCCCGCCGTATCCTGACTGCCACAGCCCAACTCTATTGTGGCTATCTGCTGATTGATCAGGCGAAAATAGCCATGAAACGCATGGCGGATCTGGGAGCGGATCATTATGACTATAACTTCTATTTAGGCAAAGTATTTTCCGCCCGTTACTATCTGAACAATGCTGTTCCCAATGTATGGCATACCCTGGAGCTGATTCAGATCGGTGATACTTCCGCCATGGAAGCGCCAGTGGAAATATTCGAATACTAAAACAATGTAATTAGCAAACGTATATTCAAAAAACCGTCTATTAAATATAGTAGACGGTTTTTTCCCTTAATTGCCATGTATATCCGCTTATAAGGTTACAGATGAAATTTAATAAAAATAGCCATTTAAATAGAGGGAATTTGTAATTTATAGCGAAGTATACTTAATATCACCAAAACAATTTAAAAATATAATTTATATATATAAATAAAAAGCCGTAAAGGATATAATCATATTTAACAAGCAACAGTTTGTAATTTAATTAAAGTAGGAGTCGTGATTAAGTATGATTAGTTCTTTTAGAAGGCAGTATGAGGAAAAAATTATCAGTGCCGAAAAAGCCGCGGAAATGGTTAAGTCAGGAGACAAAATATTCTACAGTGAGTTTGCCATGTTCCCTAAATTACTCGATGAAGCACTGGCTGAACGTATTTCTGAGCTTCATGATTTGGAACTGTACAGTGTTTTTTATACCCAGGTTCCAAAAGTAATTGAAGCTGACCCCCTGCATGAGCATGTTGTAGCGCAGGATTGGCACTTTGGGCCAATATCGCGGCGGCTTGCTGATGAGGACAAGTGTTTTTATGTTCCCGTAACTTATCATCAAGGCCCAAGAATTATAAACAAATATATCGAAAATGATGTGGCTATGGTTTCGGTCGCACCGATGGATGCCAAAGGATTCTTTAATCTGGGACCAACAAATTCAGTAACTCCGGCTTATTTGAATAAATCAAAATTAAAAATATTGGAAGTAAACAGTTCGGTTCCACACTGTCTGGGCGGCAACAGCGAGAATATTCATATCAATGATGTCGATTATGTTGTCGAAGGCAACAATTATTCGTTGCTTCAGTTGCAGATGGCTAAACCGAAAGAGTTTGATCATCAGATTGCTGATTATATTATGCAAGAGATTGAAGATGGCGCCTGTTTACAGATGGGGATAGGAAGTATGCCCAATCTGGTCGGGTCCAAAATAGCTCAGAGTGATCTCAAAGATCTTGGTGTCCATACGGAAATGCTGGTTGATTCTTGTGTTGATTTGTACGAGGCAGGCAGGATAACCGGCAATCGCAAAAATATAGACCGGGGAAAAATGGTCTACAGCTTTGCATTGGGTACCGACAAACTATATAAATTTATGGATAACAATCCGGTCTGTGCCTCCTACCCGGTAAGTTACACCAATGATCCGAGAATTATTGCACTAAATGATAAGGTGGTAGCAATCAACAACGCTTTGGAGGTAGATCTGCTCTCGCAAGTAAGCTCGGAATCATCCGGTTACAGGCATATATCGGGTACGGGAGGGCAATTGGATTTCATTATGGGGGCATTCTCTTCCCGTGGCGGCAAAGGTTTTATCTGCCTGAGTTCAACGCACACGGATAAGGACGGTCAGATGCATTCCCGCATTGTCCCCAGTATGAAAGTTGGATCGGTTGTGACTGTACCCCGTTCCTTGGTTCAGTACGTGGTTACGGAATATGGTATTGTACAGTTGAAAGGAAAGTCAACCTGGAAAAGAGCCGAAGCGCTTATTAGTATTGCCCATCCTCAGTTTCAGGAAGAACTTGTCAAGGCTGCCCAGGAAATGAAGATTTGGGTTAAAACTAATAAAATCGAACCCTGATTATAAGGAACAAAAACAGCTATATAAATTAAAGGAAATGCTGTTGCTTCCGACATTGTGACTTTATGGCACATATTGCCGCGGAAGTGATGGCGCATTGTCCCCTAATATTAATAAATAATTCACAAACTAATATTGTATTTTCCAGCCGGAAAGCCAAATGAATAGCACGGAAACGGAAAAGAATGATAGCAGCAAATCAGTAGAAATTTGTGCGCACATTAACTGGCATAGGAATTGCAATATCAGTCAATAGAGAGCCCGAACAAAATTGAGGGGGGGGATTGGTGAGAGATATTAAAGGTTTTAAAGCAATGATGTTTAAACATCAAATCTAATCTCATTTAGAACAGGCTAACCTTAGTGGATTAGTAAGATTGGAGGTAAAAGAATTTGAAAAAGAGAATTCGGAAAGTCGCAATACTTGGTTCTGGAACCATGGGTGGAGGTATAGCTGCATTATTAGCTGCTGCCGGAATCCGCAGCTATCTGCTTGATATCGTTCCGAGAGAGCTTACTGATAAAGATAAAGCCGCAGGTTTAACTGTTGATAGCCCTGCATTCAGAAACAAAATCGCCGAAGGCAACAAAGCTCTTCTGCTTAAATCCAAACCGGCACAGTTCCAGACCAAAGCTGACGCTGATCTGGTAACCATTGGCAACACCGAGGATCACATTGGTGTTCTGGCCGAATGTGACTGGGTCGTTGAAGTTGTACCCGAGGTTATGGAAATCAAAAAAGCGGTTATTAAAAATATCGCTGCCAATATCAAACCTGGCACTTTTGTCACCAGTAACACTTCCAGTATCTCCATCAACAAGATCGTTGAAGATATGCCGCTGGAATTCAAACAGTACTGGATGGGAACTCACTTCTTCAATCCGGTAAGATACATGAAATTATTGGAACTCATCCCCGGAAAAGATACTCTGCCTGAAGTAGTGGAATTCTTTGCTGAATTTGGTGAAAGAGTTCTGGGCAAAGGCATCGTATATGCCAAGGATACCCCGGCATTCGTAGCCAACCGTCTGGGCAACTGGGCCGGACCTTCCGTTACCAGATTAATGACAGAACTCGGACTGACCATTCCGGAAGTTGATGCTCTGACCGGTTCAGCTATCGGACGTCCCGCAACCGGAACCTTTGGTCTGTTTGATATGGTTGGTGTTGATATAGCTGTATTGTCATGCCTGGAAGTAAAAAACCATGTTGATGATCCTGCTGAAAAAGCCTTGTATACCCCCGCTGATTTCCTGCAGAAGATGTTGGAAAAAGGCATCCTGGGCAACAAAACCAAAGGCGGTTTCTATAAGAGAGCAGTCGTTGACGGCAAGAAGGTAAAACAGGTTCTGGTTGACCTGGAAAAATTCGAATATGGGCCGGTTGTTAAACCCGATCTGGCCAGTTTGGCAGCCGCCAAAAAGGCTCCGACCCTGGGCGCCAAATTGGAAGCCTTCTTTGAATCCGATGATAAAGGCGGACAATTCATTTGGAAACATGTCAGCGGACTGTTCCTTTATGCAGCTTCCAAGATTCCGGAAGTATCCGACGATATTCTCAACATGGACCGTGCTCTTAAATGGGGTTACAACCACTCCAAGGGCCCGTTCGAACTGTTCTCCGAAGTTGATCTGCCGAAATACATCGCTCGCATGAAAGCTGAAGGTATGGCAGTGCCTGCCTGGATCGATGAAATGCTGGCAGCCGGCATCTCTTCCTTCTACAAGACCGAAGCCGGTGTTGACTACTATTACGATATCCCCGGCAAGAAATATGTTCCGGTTGCTGTAAGCCCGGCTGCTATCATTCTGCCGAAGCTGAAAGCCGAGAACAAAGTGGTTAATGAAACCCCCAGCGGCACCCTCTATGACATGGGCGACGGCGTACTCTGCCTGGATACCCATAGCATGGCCAACTGTGTAACCGCTGATCTGACTGCTACTATTATTGCCGCGCATGATATCCTGGCCAAACCCGAATGGGATGGTATGGTTATCTCCGGCGGCAAAGACTTCATGGGCAATGTAAC
>JAAYCZ010000370.1 GCA_012729495.1 Syntrophomonadaceae bacterium
ACCAGGGCGGTTAGGGATACCTGCAGGGACAGAAGGGTGATCTGGATGATTTCAGGATCCATTTGCCAGATCAGATAAACGCCTTCCTTGATGCCCTCAACAAATATATTCACTTCCCAACCTCCAATAATACTTGCGTTAATTACTGCAATTATTTTGCGTCCGGTACAAACAGCTGCTGTTTATATTTTTCTACGCCAAATTCGCCGATCATTTTCTGTCCCTTTTCGGATGTCAGCCACTGAGCAAACTTGGTGGCACCTTCATAATCAACATTGGGGAATTTTTCGGGATTAACCGGGATTACACCATAAGGATTGAGCAGGGACTTGTCACCTTCCATGATGATTTCCAGTTTATATTTATCCTTCTGGGCCAGATAGGTGGCTCTGTCGATCAAAGTATAGGCCTTTTTCTCATCCGCCATTCGGAAGGTGTCGCCCATCCCCTGACCGCTCTCTATGTACCATGCGCCGGCAGGTGTAATTTCTGCCTTTGTCCAGATGCCTTTTTCCTTTTTATCAGTTCCCGAATTGTCTCCGCGGGAAACAAACGCAGCCTGTTTGGAAGCTATGGTCTTGAAAGCCTCGATGGTGTCGGCACTGCCTTTGATGCCGGCGGGATCTTCAGCCGGTCCGATGATGAGAAAATCGTTATACATTACATCACGCCGGTCTACCCCGAAACCGTCCGCCACGAACTTGTCCTCAGCCGCCCGGGAGTGTACCAGAATCACGTCAACGTCTCCGGCCGCACCCATTTCAATGGCTTGTCCGGTTCCAACCGCGATAACCTTGACTTTATAGTTGGTGTCTTTTTCAAATTCCGGCAGGAGTACATCCAGCAATCCGGAGTCCTGGGTGCTGGTGGTCGTTGCCAGTTTCAGTTCCTTGGCCGGCGGCTGTTGGCCCTGTTCAGGAGCTTTGGGCTCTTCCTTGGCGCAGCCGGCAACCATGGTTACCAAGAAGGCAGCTAATAAAGCCAAAACCAGTAAAATTCTATTGTTTTTCATTTTCATTCCAATTCCTCCTCAAAAAATAGCCATAAAAAAGGGTTCTTGTCTGCATGTTACAAACCAGAACCTATTATTCTCTTATTCTATAACGTCATCTCCTTTCCAATGGGAGGCATATCCGTTTCCCGATACACCCTATCGGACTATCGACCATAGAGATTTCCTTAGGTCAATAATCTCGGAGAGTATTTTATTATTTATCATATTATGCACACATCACCAATACCTTGTCAATTTACAAACATTAAGATAAATATGAAACCGGGTCATTTGCATTTTCGTTTAATGTGATAAATCGTTAATAACTAAACAGCTGTTTGCAGACATTACAAAAATAAAAGGGTTGCAGACCTCCAAGCAAGTCAGCAGCCCTTTGTATTTTGCCTCGCAGGGGAGATTTATCCATTTCCTGCTTCTTCTCTCCTCTGTTACCGGACTAATCAAACTTCGGGGAGTCAACAATTTCAGCTATCAGGAAAGGCTACCGCGGAAACTTTCCGTCAGGATCCCAACTATGCGGTAAGTTTGTTTTTCCCTTTGGTAATCTGTAATCCATTTTTCGTCATATCATTCTCCCGCGTAGTTAACAACAATGTTTATGATTGTCCAAGACGATTTTTCCTCTCTTCTTCCAAAGCCTTGATCATCTGGTCATAGTCTTCCTGTAATTTGTTGAGCTCATCCGCCAAATTAAGTGCAGTCAGAACTGCCACCTTGGTAGTGGATAAATTGTGATTCCTCTGGCCAATCATGCGCATGCGCCGATCTACATAGGAACCCAGCATCTGTATATATTCTGGATCTTCATTTCCTTTGACTACATAATCCTCATTGTAAATACTTACAGTAACTTTATTGACGGTACTTTTTTTAGCATCCACTTGGCTAGCCCCCTTTTTGTAGGAATGAGTAATACTTCTATATTCAAGACGCATTTCCTTCTCATTACCAAAAAGAACCTATACCGCTTTGTTGCACCGGTACGTTCTTAGGATAACAGGGGAGGAATAAACATTTTTACACTATGAACGTCCCGGTGTAACATGTTTCGTCAAAAAATAAACCGGGCACTGAGCGACTGTCAAATGCCCGGTATTCAAACTGAAAATGTCCGGTTAAATTATTTATACATTTCTTCCACCTGAGAGGCGAAGTTCTTCAAAATCACCCTTGGTTTCAGCTTCAGGGTCGGAGTTACTTCATCGAGAGGCTCCAGGAAGCGGCGGCTGGAGATGATATACTTCTTGATACTCTCGTAGTTTTCCAGCTCTTTGTTGGCTTCCGCGATGTCTTCGTCAATCAAGGCCCGCAGTTCGGGGCTGTCAGCGAGATCATCCCCTACTTGTGCGATGACTTTAGCTGCCCCCTCACCGACGGTAACAATCTTGGATTCATCGAAGGCTACTCCCTTGCCTTTCAGTAAGGGGATGACCACTTCAAATTTGGGCACCACGATGGCTCCGACGAATTTTCTTTCATCAGCCACGGCGCAGATTTGTTCCACATAACGGGCGGTGGAGAACTTGCCTTCCACTTTGGCGCGGGGAACATTTTTGCCGGTATCGAGCACCATGATGCTCTTTTTACGGTCAATGATCTTGTAATAATCGACCCCCAATTTGCTGTTGTGTACAGTAACCGCAATGTCTCCGGTATGGAAGAAACCGTCTTCGTCAAAAGCCTCGGCAGTAGCCTGAGGATTGTTGTAATAACCCTGGAACAACATGGGGCCTCTGACCAGCAGTTCCCCATCCTCAGCAATTTTCTCTTCCGCATAATAGTTGGTGGGGCCCATGGAACCGGGCAATACCGCTTTCAGGTTGCTGAAGTTGACCGCATTCATGGTCTCGGTCAGGCCATAGCCTTCGCAAACTCTGACCCCCATGGCCATCAATGATTTGCACAGTGTTGGCGGCAGACCAGCCGAAGCCGAAAACGCCATTTTATAATTTGGTCCCAGAATATATCTGGCTTTGCTGAAAACCGCCTGATCAGCCCATTGATATTCCGCTTTCAATTCGTCGGGCAGCAGATCCACCATATTTACATCCAGTCCCATATCGATGAAGCCTTCCTCATCGCTGACATAGTCTACCGCCTTGATCCCAATTTCCATGGCTTTTTCAAAGGCATTCTTGCCTTCCGGAGTGGCTGAGGCTGCATCCCGCAGAGCCATGTATATCCTTTCGAATATTCTAGGCACGGAACAAAACCAAGTGGGCTTGAACAGCTGCAAATCGCCGACCACCGTCTGTGGTGATTCAGCATAGGCGATGGTTTCGCCCAGGCAGATGGACTGCATCTGGCCGCATTGTCTTTCGTAAGTGTGCGAAAGCGGCAGGAAGGAAAGCAGCACATCGTATTCACTTAGCATACAGTCATTGCGGGTCCACATATTATTGTCAGCATTTACGGCATACATGAAGCTGGAGTGGGTGTGAACGGCACCTTTAGGGTCGCCGGTGGTTCCTGAAGTATAAATAATACTGGCCATATCCCAGATTTTTATTTCATCGCAGGCTTTTTCATAGCAGTAGGGATTCTTGTGCATATAAATGCGCCCCAGTTGCTGCAATTGGCTGAGATGCATAAAAGCCGGATGATCGGGGAGCGGACAATCGTCTTCCATAACGATGACTTTTTCCAGAGATGGCATATCGCCCAGGACGGAATGAACTTTTTCAACCCCGGCCTGGTCCTTGACAAAAATAAATCTCGACCCGGAATTGTTTACGATATAGGCCATTTCGCGGACGGAAAAAGAAGGGTAAACCGTAACGGTCACTGCCCCGCTGCCGAGGATGGCAAAATCGGACCAGAGCCATTGCGGGCAATTGTAGGCCATAATGGCAGCCCGATCCTGTTTCTTAATCCCCAGGGACAGCAATCCGGCGGTCAAATCTCTGACTTTCATGCCTACTTCTGCATAAGTCAGGGAAACGGTTTCGGTCGAACCTGGTGCCACTTTAAACCATTGGCAGCGGCGTTCACCGAATTTAATTACGGCGTGGTTTAATAATTCGGGCAAGGTACACATCTGCAGCTGTTCTCTGTTGGTCATGCATTCACACTCCTTAATAAATATCTTGCTAAGACTAGCTTAATTATACCTTGTAATCAATTCAATATGCGAATATTTTTAATTTTTAGTCTTTATCTTAAACTCCATTTTTTATTCTGTAAACTAATACTTATTAATTTATTACTATTTATACTTCAGGATTTTTCATAATTGAGACTTTTGCATAATTAATTATTTTTTAATTTGCCATGCCGCTTTAGAATGTCATCCTGAGCGTTAGCGAAGCTACCCTAATTGTTACCTTTAGGTCACATATGCAGTCCCCGTAGGGGGGATCTACGGCACTTGCGAGATTCACCGACGCTCAGGCTACGCTGCGTTTGCCTTCTTATTACAATCGGTACTGGATACCATATGGCATCGTCGCTTTGCTAGCGCTCGGAATGCAGTATTGTATGATTTTTTGAATTATGCAAAATCCTCACTTAATAAAATACAGCCAAATTCACCCGATTAAATTGATAACAAATCCTCTCCCGGTATACTTTTATTCCCTAAAGCAAAATATAATCCGTAAGCATTGATAATATCTCATTACTCAATGATTATTATGAAAATAAAGGGGTGAACAAATGCAGAACACAGCCTGGGAAGGTTTTCAAGCGGGAGCCTGGACGGAGGAGATTGATGTCCGGGATTTTATTCAGAAAAACTATTCTCCCTATAGCGGCGGTGATGATTTTCTCCAACCCGCC
>JAAYCZ010000371.1 GCA_012729495.1 Syntrophomonadaceae bacterium
CCGATTCCGACAGTGCTTTCTCCCTGGTAAAAGGATCACCGGGTATGGAATGCATCAGTATAAAAGTAATCGTAATAATTACCCAGATTGTCAATATTGAAGCTAATATCCTTTTCAGGATATACTTTAACATTTGGTTTCCCCCTTATAAAAAACAACCAGCAAAAATATTGCATTGGTACTCATTGATGTATAAGCAAATAATTTAGACCGCTACATCATTTTACAAATTTCTTACTTATTTTACAGCTATTAATTTTTAGTGAATTGTACAAAGCTTGCCATAAAGTCTATTAATTTTCATTAAAAGACTTGCTTTAAATAAAAGTGTTTGATATTCTCTTTACATACCCCTAGCGGGTATATTGCTTAACAACTATTTTACTGGAGGTAGAGATTATGAGCATGACTCGTCGCAGCTTTTTGCAAAGAACGGCTTTGTCGGGATTAACCATCGGTGCTGCGATAACCGGGACAAAACGGGCTGCCCAGGCAGCAGATATGAGTGAACCATTAACCACAGTCATAGACTTAAATAAATGTAACGGCTGTCCGGATTTGGATACCCCCCGTTGTGTTGCTGCCTGCCGTAATAAAAATAATGAACGTTTTCCGCAGCCAATCAAACCTATTCAGGATTACTGGCCTCAAACCAAGCACGAAGATTGGTCAGAAAAGCAAAATCTTACCAACCGCCTGACTCCATATAACTGGACGTATGTGCAGCATATAACAGTTGAGCACAACGGAAAGAAACAGAACCTGCATATCCCACGGCGCTGTATGCATTGTAATTCTGCAACCTGTGCTGATTTATGTCCCTTTGGAGTAATTGATCAAACTGCCAAAGGGCCGGTAGTCATAAATACGGGAGCTTGTTTTGGCGGGGCCAAGTGTAGGGATGTCTGTCCCTGGCATATTCCGCAGCGTCAGGCCGGGGTAGGCATTTATCTTGATATTGCTCCCACCTATGCCGGGGGCGGGGTTATGTATAAATGCGATTTGTGTGCAGATCTTCTGGAAAAAGGACAGGAACCTGCCTGTGTAAGTGCATGTCCGACCGGTGCCTTGATGATTGGACCGCGCCGGAAAATGGAAGCTTATGCAGATAAATGGCGGGCAGATAATAACGGCTATATCTATGGCCGGGATGAAAATGGCGGAACTTCGACTTTCTATTTATCCAAAGTGCCATTTGGAAAAATTAATGAAGCCTTGTTGAACCAGGAAATAGATGAAAAACCAGGTAGACCAGCTATGCCCCCAGGTATTGACAATCCATTGCATTCAACCGACGGAGCGGTAAAAAGCATGTTGGTTGCACCATTTGCAGGTCTGGCTGCTGCCGGGATAAGTGCCTATAAGATTATGACGAAAGGAGAAAAGGAAAATGAAAATTCTGAGGCATAACCAAATCATCCGATTTATACATTGGAGTACTGCTCTGTCTATTTTCATATTGCTTTTCTCCGGATTCGGGCAAATGCCTATATATAAACGCTATTTTGTTGATACCCTGCCCGGATTATCCTGGTCGAGCAATTATTGGGTTACTTTAAACATTCATTATTATGCAGCCGTGGTATTAATATTTTCTTCAATTTATTATGTAACCTATATGATTATGAGCAAGAATAGAGAAATATTACCCCAAAAAGGTGATTTCAAAGAGTCGTTGCAGATATTTGCCTCCCTGGTAGGTTTGGCGGAGGAACCACCCAGCGGAAAATATCTGGCTGAGCAGCGATTGGCGTTCAGTTTGACTGCTTTTACAACTTTAGTATTAATCCTTACCGGATTAATAAAAGTGTATAAAAATATTCCCGGGGTTAACCTGTCAGCAGAAGTGGTTTTCTGGACAGCCCAGATTCATAACCTGTTTACCGTAATTATGCTCCTGAATATAATTGCTCACCTGGGCGCGTTTCTGCTGCGGCCAAACTGGCCGCTGGTACCCAGTATGTTCAGCGGTTACATTAATGCTGATTATATAAAACACCGCCATCAGAAATGGTGGCAAGAGCTAA
>JAAYCZ010000372.1 GCA_012729495.1 Syntrophomonadaceae bacterium
AACGGAAAACCAGCAGATTCGGTTTGTGCAGGTATTTTACCAGGATCTTCCCGGTTGAAAAAGGGAATTGAACAGCCCGACAAAGCAAGTGAAAAAATACATAAGATGACAAGGAATTTTTTCATAATGTAAATCTCCGTTTCACAGCAAAAAATTTGACTTGCGTCAAGACAATTGCTAGTATTTCTTCATTATAGCACTTTTAGAAGGAAATAACAGGCAATTTTGGAAGCCGGGCGTCCAACTACCTGGTTAGGGGAAGCTTGTTTTTTCCACCCCGCAAATTGACACGCATTAATAAAGGGTTGGGGAATACCATTATATGTACTCCAGAACAACATAAAGAGTCTATGGGAATTTGAGTCGTGGAGAATAATCAATATTATCCATATGAACTGTCGGGAGGAATGCGCCAGAGAGTGGCTATAGCCAGGGCTTTAGCCAATGATCCGGAAGTCCTGCTGATGGATGAGCCATTTGGGGCTCTGGATGCCCATACTCGAATTATACTTCAGAAACTATTACTGCAGATATGGGAAGCAAATCGCAAGACAATCATATTTGTAACCCACAGCGTGGACGAGGCCATTTACCTGGCTGACCGCATTATAGTAATGACTGCCGGTCCCGGTGATATAAAAGAAATAATAGATGTGGATATACCCAGACCCAGGGATAGAGCCAACCCTGCCTATGGAATACTGTCAGCCCGAATATTAGATATGCTTGAAGAAGAGGTGGAAAAGTAATTTTTCTGACATTTACGGCAATAACACAAAACTCCCGGGCAAAAGCAGAGACATCGGCATATCCCGGGAGTTATGCCCACCTGGCGATGTGGAGCCAAAATCACAGGAGCTGTGCTGAAAATAAGTTTCGTCACAGCTCCTTATTTCCGATTACATTTAGTCAATCAATCTATATCATGATTGACATAGCCCTTTTCCTTGGCCAGCAAATCCAGATAAATGGTTTCGATATTGGCGATGAAAAGGTCAGTGGTTTTACCGGTCTGACGTTCATCATACGTCTTCAGATAGCCTTTGCATTTTTCGCAGGTATAGAGTTGATAACCATTGTCGTTTTCCACACTGATATAATTAATGGAATTGGGCTCGTCATTGCCGCAATGAACGCAATAGATACTGCGGCTTTCCCATTCGGTAAAACATCGGTCGCAGAACATAAAACGCTTCCCGTCTTCTCCGCGCAGGCGACTGAAATGTGATTTGCTGCCGCAGAAGGGGCAAATCGCAGCCTGATTCCAGAAAACAAAATCAGTCTGATTGAATTGCTCATAATATGGTTGGGCAAACATCCTAAGATAAGGACGCAGGGCATGATCCACGGTAAATAGCAGCAGTTCAAAAGGTATTTCCAACGCTTCTGCCAGTTCTGTAAAATATGACTGATCATCGCTTAGCAAAATGGCAGCAACGTTAGCGAAATCCAGCTTATCTCCGGCCTGGCGCAGACTGTCCCAAACCTTACTGTCTAAAGGCCGGTTGCTGGACAGAAACTCCACCAGAGCCAGATAAGTAGCTTTCAGATGCCGGGGATCGATGTTAAAGCGATGTTGTTTCATGACGTTCTTTGGATTATTGGCCAACATTTTAAGCACGTCAATATTTTCACCGACATAGCCTTGCTTTAATTTGATTTCCTGTTCATTCTGCCAGTATTCCAGATTTTTATAAAAGTCAGTATAACCTTCAGGAAGGCCGACCGGAGTTTGCCTGCTCATAAATATCCTCCTTAAAGCTTATTTTGCTAGCAGATCTTGGTTTGTTACATGATGGATTTTAAGCATCAAGAAGGGGAGCGTAACTCCCCTTCTTGGTTTAATATATTATATCATATTTTATTATTTATTCGGCATCGCTTTTGTCGCCATAAGTTTCTTCATACCAAGTGGCGTGGTGATGCTTGGCCCAATCTGAACGAACCGTACCTTTCCACATGCCCCAGAAGGACTCGCCGGAACCGGGATGGAAGGAACCCAGATAACCATGCATGCAGACCATGCAGGTGGCCAGAATCATAGCAATGTCATGGGTGGGATAAGCCACCCTGACCAGTCCGGCCGGGAAGATCGCCGGGAACCACATGATATATCCGCTTAAAACCAGCAGAATAACCATGGTGGGGGTCACGATGGAGTTGCCTTTTTCACCGCCATTAAATCTTGTTTGCGGCGGTACCTTGACCTCGAAGCCAAAGAACTCCAACGGGAATTTCATGACAAATTTAATGTCATTCATACCGAAACGCAGAATATCTTTGATCCAGTTAATGATGCCTTTGAAGTCAAATAAGACAAAGATAACGATAAATATGGTTAAGAATACAGCCGCAATTCTGTGTACCAGGCCGGCTCCACCATAACCGCCGAAAATGGCTGCCAACCAATCTACTCCATCCAGGAACAAGACCAGACCGGTGAAAAGACACAGCAAAAAGGTCACGGTATGGCCCCAATGGGTGAGACGGGCTACGAAATTGAAACGCTCTACTCTTTCTACATCAGGTTTATATTCGGTAAGCCATTGCATTATTCATGACCTCCTTCCTCATGTTCGCCATGTCCGCCATGTTTGTTGGCCAGTATGCGGGTAGTAACAAAACTGGTTGCCGAAGCGGCCAGCGTTAACGGAATCAGCCAGCCAAAATAAGGCTGGATAATATTCTGCCAGGCCGAGATGTTTTTGGGAATATGCGGGTTGACTGGCAGACCAAATTTATCCGGCGTATCGGTTAACACATACAGTTTGTTCAGGCCGCCAAGTTCTAGTTTGCCGTAAACCGTAGCGTTGGGATAGCCGTTTGCACGCAGATACTTGACCCGATCTTCAGCTTTCTGCAGCAACTCATCGCGGTCACCGAAGGTCAAGGCACCGGTAGCGCAGGTTCTGGCACAGGCCGGAGTCAAGCCTTCCGCTGTCCGGTCAGCACACAGCGTACATTTAGCAATTTTGTCCTCTCTCTTGCGATATTTGGGAATCTCAAAGGGACAGGCATACGTGCAGTACTGACAACCGATGCATTTATCCGGATCATGTACTGTAGCACCGGTTTCGGTTTTGGAGTAAGCACCTTGCGGGCAGGCCATTATACAGGCAGCATCAAAGCAATGCATGCACTGATGTTTGATAAAACTCCAATTCACACCGGTGACCGGGTCTTCGGTCTCGAAAAATTTGATGATGGTAAAAGTATCACCATCGGTATCTTCATGGGTTTGATAACTGCCTTTAAAAGGCTTGATACTGGCCGGAAGCTGGTTCCAATCCTTGCAGGCTACTTGGCAACCGCGACAGGCCGTACATTTGCTAACATCATAAAGGTTTGTTAAATTAGCCATTGTTAAGCCCTCCTTATGTCGCATAGCCATGCTTTATATTCCGGACACATCGAGTTGGCATCACCAATATGCGGCGTTACCCGGTTGGCTGAATCACCGATCGCATAACCCTTGAAACCAAATTGCCAAACCAGTCCTATTTCATGAACTGATTTACCGTTAATATAAAAGGGTTTGAAACGTTTGGTAACGCAGGCCAAGGCTTCAACATCACCGCGGGTGGTGGAGATAATAACCTTATGTCCGTTCTTAATGCCCTTTTCCTTGGCCAGTTCTTCGCTGAGTTCCACAAACATGTTGGGCATCAGCTCTGCCAACCAGGGTAGGTTACGGGTCAAAGCACCAGTCTGCCAATGTTCAGATACCCGATAAGTCGTGCCGATGATTGGATATTTGTCGACCTTGCCTTGTTTTTCGGGTTCGAAAACCTTGGTCGGAGGATTCAGATTCTGACTGTTCATAATATTTGCCGTCGGGCTCTCCCACGGTTCAAAATGCTCGGGGAAAGGACCGTCTTTCATGGACGTCTTGGCGGCAAAGAAGCAGGCATGTCCTTCCGGACGCATAATAAACGGTTTGGTGAACGCCGGCTTGTCTGGACTGGTGGTGGCAATAAAGTCGGGTACGTCTACACCGACCCATTTCCCTAGTACTTCAGGTTTTTTGGGATCTGCAATAGCAGTCGGATCCCATCTTACCAGTTGACGTTCAGCATCACCCGGCCAGGGAGTTACGCCGTCAGGTTGAACCGAACAGCGGTTGTAGATGATTCTGCGGTTAACCGGCCATGCCCAGCCCCATTCGGGGAAGATGCCCAGACCACTGGGGTCTTCATTTTTGCGTAATTGCGGTTTATAAATCCACTTGCCGTCTTTAAGGGTAGTAGCACCGCAATAAATCCAGCAGCCGCAGGCAGTGGAACCGTCATCCATCAGTTTGGCAAAGCCTTCCACCGGTTTGCCGTCAACCGTGCTGAATCCGCATAGTTCGTCGGCAACTTTCAGTATGTCATCCTCGCCGTGTTCATTGTCATAGTCCCAAGTCATATTGATAATCGGCTCGTCTTCTTTGCGGGTGCTGCCGGCATAGAGCTTTTTGAGTTTTTTGCCCAGCTCATTGTAGATCCACAGGTCGGCTTTGGATTCACCGATCGGTTCTGCACCTTTCCAGCGGTATTGTACCCAGCGGCCGGTCTGCGCTGCAGTTCCTTCTTTTTCATATACGGCTGCGGCCGGCAGGAAAAATACTTCTGTACCGATTTCGGCAGGGGTAAATTTAGGTACGTCAGGATTATCCACAGCTCTTTCCCAGGCCTGATGGGTCCAGAATTCAGCTGTTTCATTCAGCCACAGGTCAATGGAAACCATCCATTTTAACTTGGTGAGTGCAGCCTGCTCCTTATTGGCATTGGGGCCGCCGACAACGGGGTTGGATCCGTTTACAAAGAGACCATCAATTTCGCCTTTATACATGGCTTCAAACAGTGCCATGTGAGAATAGTTTTTCTTAGCGTCCCGTTTGGGCAGATAATGATAGGCAAAATCATTACCGGCTTTGGCGGCATTGCCGAACCAGGCCTTGAGCAGGCTTACTACCCATTTGGAACTGTTGATTTTCCAGCCGGAATTGGGGAAACCCTCTTTTACCAATGCCCGGAATTCTTCCAGATTAGTGAAGGCTAATTTGCCTGCACCGGGAGTAATTGCTCTGATAAATGAAATCAGGTCTTTATTGGCAGCTGTATTCGTTGGTGAATCCAAATAACCGGGCAGATTTCCAAATAACAGAGCCATATCTGTGGCTCCCTGAACGTTATTTTCACCACGGAGAGCATTGATGCCGCCGCCGGGTCTGCCCATGTTGCCCAGCAGCATCTGTACGATCGAGAAGGCCCGGATATTCTGAGCGCCGACGGTATGCTGGGTTATACCCATGGCATAAAGGATGGTGCCGGTTTTATCAGGGGCTCCTGTATCACAGAAAATTTTCAGAGCTTCCTTATATTTGTTTTTGGGAGTTCCGGTAATTTTACATACCAAATCAATATTGTAACGTTCGTAGTGCTTTTTCATTAATTGGAAAACACACCGTGGATCCTGCAAGGTAGGATCGGTCATCGGCAGACCGTCTTCGCCGTATTTGTAGTCCCAGCTGGTTACGTCATACTTCTTGTTGGCTTCATCCCAGCCTGAGAACAACCCATCTTCAAACTCAAAATCTTCTTTGATCAGATAAGCAGCGTTGGTGTAATTGACCACATATTCCTTATGATAGAGATCATTATCAAGAATGTACTTGATCATTCCACCCAGGAAAGCAATATCCGTTCCTGATCTTAAGGGTACATACAGATCAGCGATGGAAGAAGTCCTGGTATAACGCGGATCAACATGAATGATTTTGGCACCGCGATTTTCACGCGCTTTGGTCAGCCACTTCATGGTGATGGGATGATTTTCCGCTGCGTTGCTGCCCATAATAAGAGCAACGTCGGTATTTTTAAGGTCAATAACATGATTGGTCATAGCTCCCCGGCCAAATGAAGGTGACAGTCCTGCCACCGTGGAGGAGTGTCAGATACGGGCCTGGGTTTCCAGATATACGACACCCAGGGAACGCATCATTTTGGACAGCAGATAACATTCTTCGTTATCAAGTCCAGACCCTCCGATGGAAGCTATCTTTTCAGTACGGTTTACAATTATATTATTGCCATCTTCAAGTTTCTCCTGATGGATAAAGCTACCATCTCTGGTTTCCTTTATCTTCTCAGCAATTCTGTCTAGCATCCAATTCCAATCTTTTTCTACCCATTTATCACTGCCCGGAGCTCTGTACATTGGTTTCTGAACCCTTTTGGGGTTGATAACCTGCTCGCCGGTCTCCGGATCATAGATTTCTCTCAGATTGAACATGGCTGCACCTTTGGAACATGCACATCCCTGATTGATGGGGTTGTCCGGATCACCATGGACACTGAGTAATTTTTCAAACTTGCCGGCACTATCTCTTTGCGCATAAATGACCAGACCACAACCTGATGCACAATAAGGACAAATAGTTGGCGTTGGAGTTACATTCTTAATGCGTAATTCCTTAACTGCGCTGGCGGTAGCACTCATATCGAATCCAAGATCCGTTACTGCCATTGCGGCCGCTGTAGCTCCGGTTACCTTAAGGAACTGTCTGCGGGTAACCTTCATAGATCTAACACTCTCCTTTCCCCTCCAACTGAATAGACCCTCAGTATAGCTTACAAATTCACATCACAAAATCCACTATTTTAAGATTTTATGTGAAATTGGATGTGTTTTTCACCTCCTTATAAAAACATAATATTAATACAAAAAAATAACCCCCGTCGCAAACAAAGAACCACAAACAAACACTACTCAGATTAATCAGAGCAGTACTGCATTAATGGCTCCTTTCCACAATAAGGGGAGATAAATCCGTTTCCAAATTTACCCAATGGCTGGTTGCCTTGACTCTACGGTTTTAGGCTGACAGCTTCAGAGCATTATGATATGAAATTATATGGTTCAATGTTTGACGAGTATTTTCAGTTATATTATATTAATTGAATTCGATAAAATCTTTAATATTCCTCTATTTAATCAAGTAAAATTACTTAAAATTTCGCAGCATATTTTTACTGCTATGATAAAGCATGGTTAATAGCCATGACGATAAATGATATTTCCAGTCAAATCTGTTTCATAACCACCAAAGCGGTTGACCCTTTCCCGGAATTCACCGCTGCGGATTACGGTCAGCAGGCATTCCAGCTGCTGTTCAGGAATGATATCTGTTAGTATGCATAGATCATAACGTTCCACATCAACCGGAATAAAATCAAGCCCCATGGCTTTGGCGCTGGCAAAAATAGCCATGCCGGTATCACAGGCATCGTTTTTGACCGCCGCTGCAACGGCCAGATGAGTATATTCCTCCCGATTGTAACCGTTAATATCCGCTGATGATATACCTTCTTTTTTTAGCAGATGATCCAGCAGGATTCTGGTGCCGGCTCCTTTTTGACGATTTATATAACGGACATTGCTTCTGGCCAGATCTCCTATACCGGTAATGCCCAATGGATTTCCCGGAGCAACTACCAATCCCTGATGGCGTTTGACCAGGTTGACCAGCAGGTATTTTTCATTGGGCAAATATTTGTTTAAATAACTGATGTTGTAGCCACCGTTTTCATCCAACAGGTGCAGGCCGGCAAAATGGGTTTCTTTGCGGCGCAGAGCCATTATTCCGCCCATACTGCCCACGTTGGTGGAAACCAAACGAATCCCATGATCGCGATACAGGATATCAATCAGAAAATCGATACTCATATCATGGCTGCCCAGGGTTATCAGACTGTTTTTTATCTCCCGGCGGGAGCGGTATAGTGAAATATTGCAACCCGAACCGGCTTCCAGGCCTTCCTGGCCCCTTTCAATATGAAGCGTACCGTCGGATTTTACCAGAATGCTGCTCAGCCCTGCCCCGCGATTAAGCGGATAGGTTATCATTTTATCATTAATGACGGCGACATTGACATTGACGTATTCATCTACACCCATTGGTGAAGGCAGTTTTTTGGAAATGGTGCCGGGGATAGTTTCATTGTCAGGAGCCAGGGCTCCAATTTTACGGTAAATAATTGGTTTGGCAAAGAGATTGAAAATTAGACCGGCTGAAATCGGATAACCGGGTACCCCAATTACCGGTTTTTGCTCAATTATGCCCAATATAGCCGGCTTGCCGGGACGTACAGCGACGCCATGCACTAACACCTCTCCCAGCTCCTTCACAATACTGGCGGTATAATCTTCCCGTCCTGCTGAAGAACCGGAACAAATTACGATTAAATCAGCTTGCGATTTGACATCCATTACTGCTTGTCTGATCTGTTCCCGATCATCAATAACGATATCATGGCGTAAACAATCAGCTCCCCATTCCCGGGCCAGTCCCATCAGCATATAGCTGTTGGACTCCACGATATCACCGGGAGCCATTTGAATTTGAGCCGAATCAACCAGCTCAGTTCCAGTGGGGATTACAGCCAGCATCGGTTTTTTGATGACCGGCACGGTTTCCACCCCGGCCGTAATCAGCGCCGCCAACTCATATGGACCAATGGAGCGCAGACTAGGCAGAATCATATCACCCTCCACCATGTCTTCGCCAATGGAACGTATATGCTGCCAGGGGACAGCGGCCTTAATGATCTGTATATGATCCGGGAAGAAGTTGATATCTTCGATCATGATTACCGCATCATATTCTTTGGGTACAAAATCACCGGTATCAACTTCCAGATAATCACCGGCCATAATGTTGACCGGGTTACCTTCGGTGGCGCCTATGGTCATAGCTGATTTTACCGCAGCTCCATCCATGGCTGAAGCCGTGTAGTGAGGGGAAGATCGCTTGGCAATAACCGGTTCGGCAGTAATTCGATGCAATGATTCCCTGACCGGAATCAATTCAGCATCGCGCTTAAACCAACCACAGGCTTGCAGTCCATCCATAAACGACTGCAGCGCCTTTTCCTGCGGAATATTATCGATATAAATATTTCTGTTCATGGCATCCTCCATAAATTCAATCATTTTAGGTATGTTTGTAGCTTGTCCTGGATTTAAGTATAATTGATTGGAGAAATGAAATAAAATTTTTGGAGGAGCCTGACCATGGCAGAATTTTTGAAAGTTTTGACCTATCAAAGTGCACGGGAGATTCTGCGCCAAAATTTTGCCGCACCTGGGGCAGAAATAATTTCTTTGGAAAAATGTTTTGACCGTATCCTGGCTGAGGATATAACCAGCCCTGAAAATATACCGACCTTTACCCGTTCTACCGTCGACGGCTATGCAGTTAACTGTGAAGACAGCTATGGCAGCAGTGAAAGTCTGCCGGGGATGATTGAATATATCGGCTCTGTTTTGATGGGGGAGAAATCCCGGATGATGCTTGCACCTGGCCAATGTGCCTGGGTTCCCACCGGTGCAATGATGCCTACCGGCAGCAATGCTGTAGTTATGGTGGAATATACGGAACGCTTGGACGAGAAAACCGTACTCATCTTCCGGCCGGTTGCAGCCTGGGAAAATGTAATGCAGGTTGGCGAAGACATTGCCGCCGGGGAACAGGTTTTTCAGCGCGGACACAAAATACGCCCCCAGGATATTGGATTGCTGGCTTCTTTAGGGATCAAAGAATTGCCGGTTTATAAACCGTATCGAACCGGCATTTTGTCCACCGGCGATGAAATCATACCGTTCCGGAACCAGCCCCAACCCGGCCAGATAAGAGACGTAAATACCTGCGCTGTCAGTGCTGCGCTCCAGTCCTGCGCGGCTATTCCTTGTCCCTATCCCTTGGTAAAAGATGATCTGCCAGCATTAAAAAAAGCTATCGCTCGCGGTTTGGAGGAGAACGACCTGCTGCTCGTATCCGGGGGGAGTTCGGTGGGAATCGCTGATTATACCCTGGAGGCCATGCTGTCGTTTCCGGACAGTGAACTTCTTTTTCACGGTATAGCTATAAAACCCGGTAAACCGACGCTGGCAGTCAGAACAGGTTCACAGCTTATAATAGGACTGCCTGGCCATCCCGTTTCAGCCCTGATGATTTTTCATATCATTTGTGCTCCGCTGCTGCGCCAGTACAAAGCCTGGCAGGAAAAAGGGCGCCTGACCGTCAACATAGCATCTCAGGCCGGCCGCGACGACTTCATCCCCGCCAAATTGCTGGAAAGCGAAACCGGATCCGCGGTACAGCCCCTGCTGGGCAAATCAGGTCTGATGAACATCCTCGCCCAAGCCGACGGCTACATCCACATCCCTTACGAAAAACAAGGCCTCCTGGCCAACGAAGAAGTAACCGTAACCCTGTTCTAATGGCAAAGCCAATGGCGGAGCCCGTGGCAATGGCGAAGCCGAGCCCCTGACGGCGAAGCCTGGAAAAAATCGTTCGCAGAGGTTTATGCTTTAGTATAGCGCAGGGGGTAAGGCGACAGCCGTGCGACGGAATGTAACGACGTAAAGAGCGGCTGCAAAATTAATAAAGATATACGTTACCCAAAACGAGACTCACGTAATGGTATAAAGCTTCCGAGGCAACAGCTGAGCGCTGATACTGCAAATCTGGCCAGTCAAAAGACCGGCCCCAAGCGGGCTAAAGCATAAACCTCAGGTCAGACAACTGTCTATAGTAAAACGAACAGGTTACGCCAAAACGGCGAAGCCTAAAGGCAGAGCCCGTACAGGCAATAATTACTGCAGCTCAGTCAGCAGTTCCGCAAAAAGCTCCTGCCGAACCTCCTCGATCCGCTCAAAATCCATGGCCGGTATATAATAGCTTTCCAGTTCGTCATGATAATCCTTGGCCGTCTTGATTTGGGAGACCGCGGCCCGCAACCCCGCCGCAAAACGTTCCCGGCTATCAAAAATCGCCTTGGCTTTGGAATCCAGCCCAGACTGATCCAGCAACTGGTCAAAGTCCAGAAAACGCTTGAACTTGCGTGTTGGCCAGGCAGTTTCATAATCAATGACCAGGGAAGAAAAATCAACCAGCGCAGTTTTATTTTCAGGCAGCAAAATCATATCGATTTTAACGGGATCAAAGGGACAGTGGAAGATTTCGGCATAAATACCGGTCAGCTCAATCCGGGAAGCGACATATTGCAGCAGTTCTTTGCCACCGCTGCCCGGGCTGCCCTTTACGCCCAGCACCGCAAAATCACTTTCCAGCAGACTATCGGCTTTGGAGACGATTCCGCCGGGACTGATGGCTCCGGCAAACAAATGACGGGGAGCAGCCGTACCACTGGTGCGGTTGGATAAAAATTCCTCGGCCAGCGCTAGAATGTTGCGATTTACCGCCCGATTGTCACAGGCTTCCTGAATATATGATCGCCATTCACTGAGTGCCAGCTGAGACTCCGCCAGGCGGATGTAGGCCCGCTTGAAACATAGACTGATGCTGTCGGTCAGTTTTTCAATATTTTCCCTTTGTTCTTTCAGCATGGCTGTATCCCAGTATTGGCCCAGGTTTATGATCCGATCCACCGCCCCCGGAAACCGCGGTTCAACTACATGCGGAGCGGTGCCGTCCAGTACGCATATCTGACCTTGGCTTCCCACAACCCCATCCAGGGAATTGTGGTCTGATGAGCACCAATGGTATTCAGTATCAATTTGCCGGGCGCTCAGATCTGCGCCGATCTTTTTCATAAAGGTGGACT
>JAAYCZ010000373.1 GCA_012729495.1 Syntrophomonadaceae bacterium
AACGGAAAACCAGCAGATTCGGTTTGTGCAGGTATTTTACCAGGATCTTCCCGGTTGAAAAAGGGAATTGAACAGCCCGACAAAGCAAGTGAAAAAATACATAAGATGACAAGGAATTTTTTCATAAATATAACCCCAGTTCCATGACAAAAGATTTTGTCCTGATTCAGGACAACTGCCAGTACTTCCTCATTATAACACATAAAAGGATATTCAGGCATATTCTGGATCAACCAGGCCCCAAGTGATCTAAGGAATCAATCGCAGAGGTTTATGTTTTAGTAGAGCGCACCCTCCGGGTACTACATATGTGTTCTAACCCTTCGGGTTAAGAACACCAGTAAGGTTGCAGGGGGTAAGGCGACAGCCGTGCGACGGTACGTAACGACGCCAAGGGCGGCTGCAAAATTAATAAAGATATACGTAACAAAAACGAGACTCACGTAATAGAATAAAGCTCCCGAGGCAACAGCTGAGCGCTGAAGCTGCAAATCTGGTCAGTCAAAAGACCGGCCCCAAGCGGACTAAAGCATAAACCTCAGATCAGACATCTGTCTATAGCAAATGAACAAGTTACGCCAATACGGCGAAGCCCAATGGCAGAGCCCGTTCAGGCCATTGCTACTGCAGTTCGGCCAGCAGTTCCGCAAACAGCTCCTGCCGAATCTCCTCGATCCGCTCAAAATCCATGGCCGGTATATAATAGCTTTCCAGTTCGTCGTGATAATCCTTGGCCGACTTGATCAGAAGAACCGCAGCCCGTAACCCGCCTACAAACCGTTCCTGGCTTTCAAAAATCGCCTTGGCTTTGGAATCCAGCACCGACTGATCCAGTAGCTGGTCAAAGTCCAGAAAACGCTTGAACTTGCTAGTCGGCCAGGCCGCTTCATAATCAATGACCAGGGAAGAAAAATCAACCAGCGCAGTTTTATTTTCAGGTAGCAAGATCATATCGATTTTAATGGGATCAAAAGGACAGTGGAAGATTTCAGCATAAACTCCGGCCAGCTCAATCTGGGAAGCGACATATTGCAGCAATTCTTTGCCTCCGCTGCCCGGGCTGCCCTTTACGCCCAGCACCGCAAAATCACTTTCCAGCAGACTATCGGCTTTGGAGACGATTCCGCCGGGACTGATGGCTCCGGCAAACAAATGACGGGGAGAAGCCGTACTGCTAGTGCGGTTGGATAAAAATACCTCGGCCAGCCCCAGAATGTTGCGATTTACCGCCCGATTGTCACAGGCTTCCTGAATGTAAGATCGCCATTCACTGAGTGCCAGATGAGACTCCGCCAGGCGGATGTAGGCCCGCTTGAAACATAGACTGATGCTGTCGGTCAGTTTTTCAATATTTTCCCTTTGTTCTTTCAGCATGGCTGCATCCCAGTATTGGCCCAGGTTTATGATCCGATCCACCGCCCCCGGGAACCGCGGCTCAACCACATGCGGAGCGGTGCCGTCCAGCACGCATATCTGACCTTGGCTTCCCACAACCCCATCCAGGGAATTGTGGTCTGATGAGCACCAATGGTATTCAGTATCAATTTGCCGGGCGCTCAGATCTGCGCCGATCTTTTTCATAAAGGTGGACT
>JAAYCZ010000052.1 GCA_012729495.1 Syntrophomonadaceae bacterium
ATTATGGCGGGCATGCTGCTGGGAGTTATGCTGTATGCAGTGTTGATGGCCCTAAATAAAGAAGCATAAGAGGTGTCAACAACCCCGTCCCATTCTGCTGTTGAGAAAGAATAGTAGTTCCAGTTTAACATCCATACCCCTGAATCCCCATTTCTCAAAGAACATGCCAACCTGTTATTGCATTTCTTCAGCGGTGAAAATCGCGGTGTAACCGTAACCGTGTAACCGCGCAGGATTATTCTTGTTAAGTTCTCAATTAATTAGCCGATATAAATAATATAATTATTTATTTTAAGGAATCATCCGTAAAATCTAAGCGAGACGGGGTGAGTGATATAATTACTTTGCCGATTTTGCTGTCTTTAGTGTTTTTTACGTCCTTTACGATCTATTTATTTATGGGGATCTACATCTATTTTCTTAACAGACATTCGGCAAAAAACATTCTGTTTGTTTTGGTATGTCTGGCATTGTGCGTGTGGACATTTTCCTTTTCAATTGCTAACTCAGCACTTGATTATGAAACTGCCTTGCTCTGGAAACGGGTGTCGGCGTTTGGTTGGGCAATGATGTTTGCTCTACTGGTGCATTTCGTTTTGCTTTTAACAGAAAATGAAGGAATACTGCGTAAAAAATGGGTTTATCTTTTACTTTATTTACCGGCCCTTGTGAACATAGGCATCTTTTCTCTCTTTAGCAATCTGGTACCAGGGATATATAATATGGCGAACACCTCCTTGGGATGGAATTATGTCCTATCAAATAGTTTTGGGAATTGGCATCTCGTAATTTATTGTATAGGTTTTTCCATTGGATGTATTGGGTTGATTGTAAATTGGGGTAAGAGGACGACAGATCAGAAGAATAAAAAGGTGGCCTATGGGCTGACCATTTCTATCGTGATCACGGTATTAATAGGGACGATCACGGACGTTGTCTCCAGTTTGTTGTTATCAACCCCTATGCCCCAACTTGCCCCCATAATTATTATCATACCAATCGCCGCAATGGCTTATTCCATCAAACATTATGATCTAATGAAACCTGTTTTAAAATCTCAGTCCAGTGTTGAAGGGGTAATCTTAAATGAAGTTAGTAAATTAAAGTTATACAACTCCTTATCAATTCTATATATTTTGGTAGCCCTATTCAGTTTTGTTTATGCTTACTTTATCAGAGGTAATTCATTGGGCTTGGTGGCGCTTTATAGTAGCGGATTCTTCTTTTGTGTCGTAACGATCCAATTTTTTTACCGCTTAAAAATCGATATTGATCAAAAAGACATCATTTTGTTTTTACTTTTTTCCCTATCTATTCCCTATATTATTTTGAGTTTTATTGAATATGCAAGCATCACCGTATGGGCGGTTCCTATAATTTTTTTATTGACGACAATCCCTTTTAACAATCGTAGATTAATTATGATGTTGATCGTTGCAATTGTTCTCACCCTAAGCTGGATCTGGATTGCAGCACCCGTATTGGCAGTACAGGTCAGTGCCGGAGACCATTTGGGCAGGTTTTTTATAATTACCATTATCATCTTAATGTGCCTAAATATAAATCGAATGTTCATCAGCCGACTTAAAGAAAATGAAGATAAAACGATGCTGCAGAAGTTGATTTCAGAGATCTCTGCGGACTTTGTTACTGTCAACCAATCCAACCTTGATAATAAAATAAGTAATATGTTGCAACTGAGCGGTACGTATTACCAACTGGATCGTGCTTGTCTCTTGCTTTTTTCAAAGGATCAGAAAACTATTAATCACATAAATGTATGGTGCAATGATGGAATTAACCCTTACCCCCGCAATCTTGGAGCGATTAATATTGACACCTTTCCCTGGTGGATGAATCAAATCTTAAACCGTACCGAGGTTCATATACCGAATATTGATATCCTTCCATTGGAAGCCAGTGAAGAAAAGAAACTGATGATACAAACCCAAGTACAGTCGCTGCTTTCCATTCCAGTTAGGACAAATAATGCAGTAGTAGGCTTCTTGGATTTTGAGGCGATTAAAAATACCAAAACCTGGCGGGATGATCATCGTCAAATACTGGAGGTTTTGGTGAATATATTGGCGGATGCGCTAACGAAAGTTGCCGCAGAAAAAGAAATTAACCACATGGCTTTTTATGATGCTTTGACAGGACTTCCGAATCGTCTGCTATTTAGGGATCGATTGGAGGAAGCTATCCATTTTGCAAGGCGAACAAACACCCTTATTGGCGTGTTTTTTATAGATTTAGATTCTTTTAAAGCCGTTAATGACTCCTTTAGTCATGAGGCGGGTGATGAACTGCTAAAACAAGTTGCCGGCAGACTCTCCGGTTGTGTACGCAAGCATGATACGGTTGCGCGTTTTGGCGGCGATGAATTTTTGATCATGCTTACCAACATAACGCGAGCAGAAGACATTTCCAAGATTGCTGAGAAAGTAATTAAGTCCTTTGAACAACCAATATTTATCAAGGAAACGGAGTTATCTGTCACTGCCAGTGCCGGCATAGCTATTTTCCCAATAGATGGCGAGGAATCTGGAGAGCTGATTAAAAATGCCGACATAGCGATGTACTCATCAAAAGCGCAAGGTAAAAACAAGTACACATTATTTTCGCCGGCCATGAAAGATGACGTTCTAAAAATCAATAAGCTGATAAACAGCCTGTACGGGGCTCAGGAAAGAAATGAATTGGTGTTATATTATCAACCTCAGGTGAGTATTGCAACTAAATTAATTACTGGAATTGAAGCTTTGATTCGATGGGAACACCCTGACAGCGGAATGATTTTGCCGGAAACCTTTATTCCTTTGGCGGAAAAAACCGGTCTAATCAATTCTATTGGCGAATGGGTGCTGATGACCGCCTGCCGTCAAAATAAGGCGTGGCAGGAATTGGGGATACCGCCTATTCGCATGGCGGTGAACCTGTCCATGCAACAGTTTCATAATCCTAACCTGATCAGTATTGTGAGCAGTGCGCTTAGCGAATCGGGTCTAAAACCGGAATATCTTGAATTGGAGATTACTGAAAGTGTCTTGGTCAAGGAGCCGGACCGTATTGCGGATACATTAAATGAACTGAAAAAGCTGGGCTTAACCATTGCCATCGATGACTTTGGCAACGAGTATTCTTCTTTGAGCCGATTAAAAATGCTGCCCATTGATCGATTAAAAATGGACATGCAGTTTATTCAAGGCATATCAACAAATTATAAGGATGACGCGATCGCAAAGATTATTATTCAACTCGGCCGCAGCTTAGATCTCAAAGTAATTGCCGAGGGGGTTGAAACCGAACAACAATTGGATTATTTAACAAACCAAATGTGTGATGAGGTGCAGGGATACTATTACTATAAACCAATGCCTGCAGCTGAAATCGAAGCAATCCTTTTAAAACAAATAGCTTTCGGCCAATCATCATCTCCGTAGTAAACTTTAATTAATTTATATTACGCCAATGCTAATGGTTAGGTTTATATTGTTGACATTACACTAAAAAGTGAGGCTGCAGTTCCCACTCTTCTTTTTATTTGCAAAAAAAATCACTCAAAAAAGGGTATTATTTTGACGTCCAATTGACGCCCCGTTTTCCGAGAAGGGGTGATAAATGGTAATAAATAACGTTAAAAACAACCCCTGCAGTAAATAAAAAATGACAATAAAAAAACCCTCCGTCGTCCGGAGGGTTCTTGCTTTTCAAATGGTGGGTCATCGGCGACTCGAACGCCGGACGCCCTGATTAAAAGTCAGGTGCTCTACCAACTGAGCTAATGACCCAAGTTATAAAATGGCTGGGGTGGCTGGATTCGAACCAACGAATGACGGAGTCAAAGTCCGTTGCCTTACCGCTTGGCTACACCCCAATATTAAGTGGGCAAGCACTTATCGCCGGTTGTCTTACCAAAATCCCAACGTTTTTGAGTATACTAGGATACCCATGCTGATGTCAAGAGGTAATTTGGGGTGGATGATGGGACTCGAACCCACGGCCCCCAGAGCCACAATCTGGTGCTCTAGCCAACTGAGCTACACCCACCTCGACTTTTGGCGCATTAATATGGCGTCCCCGGAGGGATTCGAACCCCCGACCCACGGCTTAGAAGGCCGTTGCTCTGTCCAGCTGAGCTACAGGGACAAAAAAATGGAGCGGGTGATGGGAATCGAACCCACGCGACCAGCTTGGAAGGCTGGGGCTCTACCATTGAGCTACACCCGCCGGCAAAAAACATTATACTTCTTTTCCGGGTTCATTTCAATCATAAAATCAACTTTTATGCCGATTCTCATCTCCAAGTATCATTTTTGGGCGCGCATCTTATATTATATGCCTGAAATGAAATTTTATACCAGCAAAACAATTTAATAACGGAGAACACCGAAAAACATAGGGGAAGTTCTTAAAATATCTCCGGTTTATTCTCGTTTGGTAACCTTAAAAGCCCAGAATACATAATATAAATTGAAAAACTGAAAGGAGGTTTAGACTTTGGCTTATATAAATTTCGGCAGCCGCATTTTGAAGCAGGGGCTGAGCGGTACGGATGTGGAGATCCTGCAGTGTCTGCTCAATCAGCTGCCCAGTTCGATGAGTTCGCCCATCAGCGGGGAATCAACTTTTGGCCCGAAGACAGAGGCGGCGGTGAAAAAATTTCAGACCTATTTCGGTCTGACCGTCGATGGAATAGTGGGTAAGGATACGTATCTGCTCCTCGGCCAGCAAACCGGTCCTTATCTTCCTTCCGGGGCATCGGTGTTTGGTTCACGCAATCTAAGAAAGGGTTCCAGCGGCAGGGATGTCTGGGTTTTGCAAAACCGTCTGGCCAGTACCAAGAAACAGTATGCGCTGGCTTTAGGTGGGCCGGCAGACTCGATTTTTGGCTCCAAAACCCAGGCGGCAGTGAAGCTGTTCCAGAAGGATATGGGCTTGACTCAAGACGGAATCGTCGGTCCGCTCACCTTTCAAAAGCTGTTCTGCAACACTCACATGGGCGGCAGGTATTTGCAGGCAAGCCGTGCTGAGCGCAACCGGGGTTTCGATGTCTATTTCCTGCAATCCCATCTGAAATCATTGGGTTATTACACCGCTGCGCTGGACGGGAAATTTGGTCCGGCGACTACTTCCGCCGTAAAAGCTCTGCAGAAGGCTCACGCGATTGCAGTTGATGGAGTGGTAGGGCCATCTACCTACTACTATTTGGCGCCCAGTTGATTGGATGATCATCATCCGGGGTTAATATTCTGTTGATATCGGTCTTAAAACCGGCCAGGGCCGCAATATGAGCAGCAAAATCAAACTCTTGCTGCCTCATGCTGCGGCCTTTTACTTTTTATTTTTCCAGCAGCCAGGATTGAAAACCTTGCTTTTTCAGCAGTTCACAGGCTGCGAATGCTTTTTCTCCCGGTACGGTTATTTTGATGCTGCCTTCATCTTCGTCTCTTACGTTTAACAGCTGCAGGATCTGGATATTGATATCGGCATGGCCCAGCAGCGTTCCGATTATGCCAATGACGCCGGGCTGATCGGGGATAATGGCGATCAGGTCACGGGCATCCTCCAGGCAGGGACGCAGGCTGGGTACGTTTTTCCTGGTTGTACAGGCCGTCTGCAGATAACGGTGCAGCATTTCGCCATCTTTGTATTGCAGCGCCAGCTGCACATCTATAAGGATCTGCAGCATGGACTCAAGCTCTTCTATAACGGCGTCCCGGTTCAACATCAGGATATCCTGCCACAGATCCGGGTCAGACGCGGCCGTACGGGTGCTGTCCCGCAGCCCGCCGCCGGCCAGGGCCAGAAATTCCGGCTTGGCTGCCAGATTATTAACCAGGGCAGCGGACATGAGATGGGGCAGGTGACTAACCCGGGCCACCGCCTGGTCATGTTCACGGGCATTCATGATCACCACCCGGGCGCCGATGGTTTTTAACAGTTCCGTCAGTTCCTGCAGGGGTTTTTCCGCTGTACCGGGCCGGGGGGTTAATATATAGGCGGCGTTTTGCAACAGAAATTTATCGGCGGCCTGCAGGCCGCTTTTCTCTGAACCGGCCATGGGATGTCCGCCAATGATATGGATGGCGGCGGGGATGTTCTCCTCCAGCAGCTGCATGACCCAGCTTTTGACGCTGCCCACATCGCTGATGATGGCGCCCGGTTTTATATGATCCTTAATCTGCTTTATGGTTTCCGCCATTGCCTGCAACGGGGTGGCCATGATCACCAGGTCGCATTCCGCCAGTAACTGATCATCCAGGGGCAGATCAAGGGCCCCCAGTTCGATGGCCCGGGTGACGATTTCACCATCAAGATCGCGGCCGGCCACGATGATTTCCGGGCAGCAGCTGCGCAGTGCCATACCCAGGGAGGCGCCGATGACGCCGAGCCCGATAATGCCTATTTTATGAATCATGAGCGCTCCCTGCTTTCATCCTCTGCTTCCGGCGCGGCCAGGCTTTCCAGCTGGCGGACTTTTTTGCTTAAACGGGCAAAGTCTGCCGGAATCAGGGATTGGGGTCCGTCGCTCCAAGCCTGGGACGGATTGGGGTGGACTTCAATCATTAATCCGTCCGCGCCGCAGGCTGCCGCAGCCAGGGACATGGGTTCCACCAGTTCGCGCTTGCCGGTACCGTGACTGGGGTCGACAATGACCGGCAAATGGGTGAGCTGCTTGAGCAGCGGAACGGCACTCAGATCCAATGTATTGCGGGTGTAGGTTTCAAAAGTACGGATGCCTCTTTCACACAATATTACGTTGGGATTGCCGCTGCCCAGTATATATTCGGCGGCCATCAGCCATTCTTCAATGGTAGCCGACATGCCACGTTTTAACAGGATCGGTTTGTTTACCTGGCCCAATTCCCGCAGGAGAAAGAAGTTCTGCATATTGCGGGCGCCCACCTGGATGATATCTACGTATTCGGCCACCATGGCAATGGATTTTTGATCCATGACTTCGGTAACCAGCGGCAGCCCGGTCAGTTCTCGAGCTTCGGCCATGATCTGCAATCCTTTTTCGCCCAGACCCTGGAAAGAGTAAGGGGAAGTGCGCGGCTTGAAAGCGCCTCCGCGCAGCATTTCCGCGCCGGCGTCCTTGACGGCCAGGGCGGCCTTCAGGAAGTTTTCACGTCCTTCGATGGCACAGGGGCCGGCGATGAGGGTAACATGGCCGTCCCCGATCGTTTGGCTGCCTACCTGGATGACGGTATTCTGATGTTTGAAATCCCGTGAAGCCAGTTTAAACGGCTGCATAATGGGGACCACTTTCTCCACTCCGGGCAGGGAAGCCAGGAGCTGCGGGTCGACCTTACCCGGCTCGCCGATGACGCCCATGATGGTGCGCTTGGCCCCCTGAGACAGATGTACGCTGTAACCCTCCGCCTCCAGGTGCTTTTGAACCTTATTGATTTGTTCCTGACTTACTCCTTTTTGCATTACCACTACCATACTGCCAACCTCCTCATTTTTCGGCCATAAAACAGAAAAACCATGAGCAAAGCGCATGGTTACACGTAGATCCGCAGACCTGTATGCCTTCCGTACTGCCTTACTGCCATTTTTACAAACAAACTACCAGTTCTCCATCCTACAATTAAAATATTAGCACAGGTTCAGCCCATATAACAAGAAATAAATTTGCGTCTGTATTTATCTTTTGTTGTTTTCGTATATAATAAGATATTAATTATTACCAGAATCATGCCAGGCGATTATTTGACTTATAACCCCAGATCTGGAGGTGTCGTGGATGGACCTGACTGTGAAAAAATATAAACCTTTTCAATCCGTTATCAACGTTCCCGGAGACAAATCCATATCCCACCGCAGTGTGATGATTGCTGCCATTGCCAATGGTGTCAGCACGATTGACAATTTCCTGCCCGGTGATGATTGTCTCAGCACAGTCAGATGCATGCGCCAGCTGGGGGTGGAAATAGAACAACTCTCTCCCGCCAGCCTGAAGGTACATGGGCGGGGCCTGCACGGGCTGCAGGAGGCGGGAGATTACCTAGATGTAGGTAATTCCGGTACGACGATCCGTTTTTTATCAGGGCTGCTGGCCGGACAGGAATTTTTCTCGGTTTTGACCGGCGATGCTTCCATAAGGCGTCGGCCTATGGGCCGGGTAGTGACTCCGCTGCGGCAGATGGGCGCGCAGATTTGGGGGCGGAACGGAGACCGTCTGGCGCCGCTGGCCATCCATGGCAGCCGTCTGCAGCCCATTCATTATGATAGTCCGGTGGCCAGCGCCCAGGTGAAATCAGCCGTCTTGCTGGCGGGGTTGTATGCTAAGGGTGAGACGTCGGTGACTGAACCGGCGCAGTCTCGGGATCATACGGAAAGAATGCTGGCCGGGTTTGGTGCGGATATCCGGACGGACGGCTTGACCGCTGTTATTCGGCCCGGAGAACTAAGCGCTCAGCAGGTGCTGGTGCCGGGGGATATTTCATCGGCGGCGTTTTTCCTGACGGCGGCCGCCATTATTCCGGGGGCAAACATCACGGTACGGAAACTGGGCTTGAATTCTACCCGCACCGGGATCATCGAGGTACTGGAGGCGATGGGGGCCATTATTGAGATAAACAACCGGCGCACGGTTTCCGGCGAGGAACTGGGGGATGTGACGGTGACCGGTCAAGGGCTGCAAGGCATCGAAATTGGCGGGGAACTGATCCCGCGCTTGATTGATGAAATCCCGGTGCTGGCCGTTGCCGCGGCCCTGGCGGAAGGGCAGACCATAATCCGGGATGCCCAGGAATTAAAAGTCAAGGAAAGCAACCGCCTGGAGGCTGTAACCTACGAACTGAAACGTTTTGGGGTGGATATAAATGAAACCGCAGACGGCCTTTTAATTAGGGGAGGCAGGAAACAATATACGGGTGCCGTATGCGAATCATATCATGATCATCGCATCGCCATGGCCTGCACCTTGATGGGCCTGGCTTCTGTAGGAGAGACAACGGTGCGCAGTGCGGAATGCATTAACATTTCTTTTCCGGGTTTTGCACAGCTGCTGGCCGATTTGGGAGGGGGAGAATGATGCTGAGATATTTAACCGCCGGGGAATCCCACGGACCGGCCCTGACTGCCATCATTGAGGGGATGCCAGCAGGACTGGATTTATCAGCTGACTATATCAACCGGCAGCTGGCCCGCCGCCAGCAGGGTTACGGACGGGGCGGAAGGATGAAGATCGAAACCGATCAGGCGGAGATCCTCTCCGGGGTGCGTGGCGGCAAAACTCTGGGCGGTCCCATCTGTCTGCAGATAAGAAATAAGGATTGGAGCAACTGGTCAGCCATCATGGCCAGCGGCGAGGCCGATCTGGCATCGCGGCGGGTAACGGTGCCCCGGCCTGGTCACGGTGATCTGGCCGGACATATCAAATATGGGCATGAAGATTTGCGAAATATCCTGGAACGCGCCAGCGCCCGGGAAACGGCAGCCCGGGTGGCAGTCTGTACTGTGGGCAGAAGACTTATTGAGCACTTTGGCATGGAAGTTTACAGCCATGTGATCCAGATCGGCAGTGTAAAAGCCCAACCGGCCGGTTTGCCGGAGATCATTGACCGCGCTGCGCAGTCAGAACTGTTCTGCGCCGACCCCGATGCCGAGGCACGCATGAAACAGGAAATTGATCAGGCCCGCGCCCTTGGTGATTCGCTGGGGGGCATTTTTGAGATCATCGTCTGTAATGTGCCGGTGGGTCTGGGCAGCCATGTCCACTGGGACCGCAAGCTGGACGGCAGACTGGCCGGTGCGCTGATGAGCATTCAGGCCATCAAGGGCGTTGAGATCGGGCTGGGTTTTGCCGCGGCAACCTTGCCGGGTTCCAAAGTTCATGATGAAATATTTGCCGGTGAATCAGGTTTTAAACGCGGCTCCAATAATGCCGGGGGGTTGGAAGCAGGCATGACCAACGGTCAGCAACTGGTACTGCGGGCGGCGATGAAGCCCATTGCTACCCTTTATAATCCTTTGCGCAGCGTCAGCCTGGAGAGCGGCGAGGCGGCCGAGGCCGCGGTGGAACGCTCCGATATCTGTGCCGTACCGGCCGCAGCCGTAGTCGGCGAAGCGGTGACGGCTTTTGAATTGGCATCCGCTTTTATGGAAAAATACGGCGGGGACAGCATCAGTGAAATCGAAAAACGTTTTCGGTAAGAAGGCGACGGACAAGGGGACGGTTCTCTTGTCAGCCTCGGTTGCCCCGGAATGATTCTATTAACAACGCAAGAAGGTGAAACATGAAAGCTGTACATGTTGATCTGGGAGAAAAGTCTTATAACATATATATCGGGGAAAAATGCCTGGCGGATTTGCCCCGGCTGCTGACTGGTGTCTCGCCCGACAGTGTGTCCCTACTGGTTTCCGACGAGCTGGTTTTCAGCCTGTATGGCGAAGAGGTTCTGGAGATTTTGCACTCGGCCGGGTTTAAAGTCGAAGCAGCCGTCATCAAAGGCGGCGAAGGCTGCAAAAACCTGACCACGCTGGACTGGCTCTATGAGCAAATGATTACCCGCGGGCTGGATCGTAGTTCCACGGTTTTTACCCTGGGCGGGGGAGTAGTGGGAGACCTGGCCGGATTTGCCGCGGCGAGTTTTATGCGCGGGATTGGCTTCATACAGATCCCCACGTCCCTGTTGGCCCAGGTGGACAGCAGCGTAGGGGGAAAAACCGGCGTAAACCTGCCGCTGGGAAAAAATCTGGTGGGGGCTTTTTACCAGCCGGGATTGGTGCTGGCCGATGTCAGCCTCTTGAACACCCTGGCAGAAAAAGAGTATAAAACCGGATTGGCGGAAGTGATCAAGTACGGCGTTATTTGGGATGGAACGTTTTTTGATTTTCTTGAAACAAATAGAGAACGGATCAAGGCCAGAGACCCGAAGTACCTGATTCATATGGTGCAGCGCTGCTGTGAAATCAAGGCGGAGATCGTCAGTCAGGATGAGAAAGAGAGCGGCCTGAGGGCTTTGCTGAATTTGGGCCACACCTTCGGCCATGCCTTTGAAGCCCTGACCGGATATAAGCAGTTTACCCACGGGGAAGCGGTGGCCATCGGTATGGTCTGTGTCGCCCGCCTGGCAGAAAAGCTGGGGACGATGACCGCTGCAGAAGCCGGACGGGTGGTTGATTTAATTCAAAACTACGGTTTGCCGGTTCATTACGGTAATCTGCCCGCCGATGATATCGTAGTACGGATGCGAATGGACAAAAAAAGCACCGCTGGCAAGATCAAAATGGTACTGCCCACCGGCATAGGCAGCAGTGAAGTCACTGCAGGAATCACGGAAGAACAGATAAAATCAGTATTGTCATAAAGGGAAGCATGGGGACGTTCTTTTTGCTTCCCTGTGAGGATTTTGCATAATTTTTTTTTAATTATCATGCAGCTTTAAAATATCATCCTGGGCGTTTTCGAAGCGACGATGCCATATGGTATCTTGTGCCAAAAGCGATTGCAAGGCAAGCGCAGCACAGCCTTAGCATCGGCGGATCTTGTTGCGATATCTCCGTAAGGAGATTAAATATTGCCGGATAAACGGACGGTTTTTTTTCTTAAAAAATACTTGCAATTGTAACCTCACATGTTATAATCAATACTAATTTTAAATCTAACGACGATGAACGAGCAAAGTACGTTAACCCCAGCTTTTCAGGGAGAGGGTGCCATCGGCTGGAAGCACCCTTAAAGCATGATTAACTGAAGTTCTCTCGGGAGTTGCCAGCTGAAATCTCTTGGAGATGTGTAGGCCCGGCCGTAGTCTTCCCACGTTAACGGGAAGGAGGTATCGGAACAGATCGTTCCCGCACCTTTCATTGAGCGGATCTGCATTTATGCGGATCAACCAGGGTGGTAACGCGGCAAGCGCAAGCTTTTCGTCCCTAGAGGATGAAAGGCTTTTTTTGTTTTCCGCCAACAATCTGATTCCCGTACCTCGGGGTTGGTTACGGAATACCTGTAACTATCTCCACAGAGTGGGCTCATGCATATGAGCCAATCAGGGTGGTACCACGGATGCCCATAGCTTTCGTCCCTGCAGGGACAATAGCTATGGGCGATTTTTATTTTATAGAGGAGGCAATAAAGATGATACTGGTGATGAACATTGATTCAACCCTGGAGGAAATCAACCAGGTCAACGAGCGCCTGGAGACGATGGGTTTCCGCAATCAGGTCATTCAGGGGGTAAAGAAAATTGTCATTGGTGCGGTTGGAGATCCGCTGACCAGCAATGCCTTAAAAGAACTGACTCAAATGCCTGGTGTAGAGAAAATCGTCCCGATTATGAAACCATTCAAACTGGTCAGCCGCGAGGCCCAGAACGAAGGCTCGGTGATTGAGGTGGGCGGCATAAAGATCGGTGGTCAGGAACTGGCGGTGATTGCCGGCCCCTGTGCGGTGGAAAGCCGGGAGCAGATGATGGAATCGGCTCTGGCGGCCAAAAATGCCGGCGCCTGTATGATCCGGGGCGGTGCTTTCAAACCGCGTACGTCGCCTTATAGTTTCCAGGGAATGGAGGAAGAGGGACTTAAACTGCTGCGGGAAGCCTCTGAGGCAA
>JAAYCZ010000374.1 GCA_012729495.1 Syntrophomonadaceae bacterium
CGGAGTGCCGTAGTCTTTTTCTCGGTTACTGCGCGGTAATTGAATTTGTTGTCACTGTGCGGGAATCGCTTCCATATGCGTCGCAGGCGTATACCGTTACCAGTGCTCGATACTGCTTTCCTGATGTTCCGTTGTAAGTAAAGGAACCTACGTGAGAGTAGGTATTAGCCGCCAGCATCCCATTGGATGTCGACCCTAAATATGCTGCGACATTCTTCCATACGCCGCTGTCATTTCGCTGAATCACAATATAGCTTGCACCGACAAGGTCCATATATCCGGTTGCATCCACGTCGAAGTAGATAATGACGCTGCTGTTTGTCCCCGTGTAAGCAGACGCCCAATAGTAAGTTAGATAATCACTGGCTTTTGGTGAAACGTCTATTGCTGATGCGCTTCCCATCATACCTGTAAATAGGGACAAGGCCATTAGTACAGCGAGGGCTCTGACTCTTATCTTGTTTTTCATTCGTTATCACCTTTCATAAACGGACTTAATCATATCCTTCAGGTCATCCTCAGACAAATCACCGGAAATAGAGCACATCAGATTCTGATTAATCCATGTGGCCGTCGCTTGGTCAATATTTGACATTATGTAGTGAGTAATTCCATTGCATTCAAACAGAATTACAGTTGCGTTATCTTTTTCAAATGTGCCGCTATTTGCATCCTCTGGTGACGCAAACTGTCGAATTGTAACGAAAATGAATTTTTCACCATTTTGATAGGTTGCTTGAAGTTTGATTGTTGGCGGCGTTGGAAATACTCCAATTTCATTCAATTCGAATCCAGTTGGATACCAGTTTGGTGCAGCCAATTCAGAAATTCCATTTGTTTCTAAGGCTTCCTGCAGACTTCCGTACTCATAGTCTTCTTCGGCCTGACTTTCATCAGTTTGGTCACTTTGGGCAGATGTTCCAAAATGAAACGTCTCCTCCGTCCAACGGGCAATCGCGCCAAATACATCAAGTCCAAAGGCTTGTGCGGCAATCATGCAGCTGAGCATAATTACTACAGTGGCGGCAACTAGCCGGAATGCGCGCCAACGCCGAAGCGGTCTGGGGTTCTTTATTCTGTCTGATGTCTTTGATGCGGGCTCCACCTGCTGAAGCAGATGGGAATGTTCTTCCCGGAATGCCGCCAGAGAATCCTCGGCAGAATAATCGGATACCGCGGGGTCTTTTTCATCTAATGCAGCCAAATAGGCATCCATCAGCTGGGGATCATACTCCTGATCGTCCATCGCATCCCATTGATCCGCCAATTCATCGATCAGCTCATCCGGGGTTAAGCCACTTAGATGCTCATATTTTTGAGCGGCATTCCCGTCGTGCCCGCCTTTTTTCGGAGAATACCGATTCTCAGACATCTTAACACCTCCTACCCCTATATTGATTGAGATACTCATTTCATTACAAAAATTATAAATATTTTTTATTCGTTTTCTAACAGTGTTTTATACCGCGCTCTTGCACGAAACAATCTTGTCCTGCAGTTGAGTACAGATATATTCATCTGTTCTGCAATCTCTTCATAAGAAAGCTGTTTCTCATAGAATAGTATTAAAATTTCCCGTTCTTTCAGCGTTAACCCCTTTGGAAGCACTTCGGAAAGTGGTGGGCAATATGTATCGTCAACCGGAATTTCAATATTCGGATTCAGCGGAATTTCCAGCCGATGCCTTGAAGACTTAATCTCGTCCAAAATAAGATTCTTGAGTGTCTGATTTAACCAGCCCGTCAAATTCGGATGATCTTCCAGATCACGCCGTTTATATAGATAAATCAAAAATGCCTGATTCACGAGCTCTTTTGCAATTTGCTCGTTCCTCAGCAGATAATAAGCCTTTTTAAACATTTGGGGAGTGTTTTCTAAATAAAGCTTGTCAAACCACTCATCACGATAAGGCATCGCTCCTCCCCCCTTTCATGATAATAACTCTGGCATTGTCGGAACAACAGGATCCCTTTTGCATTAATAGAGATAATCTACTTCTGCATTCTCATATCATTCGGAATTTTATATGTTTACATTATATCCAAATATCTACTTTTTTCAATGAATATCTTCCTTCACGTTGTAAATTATCCTTTTTCTCTGATTTATATCAGTAAGAGTATAAGCCACGCAGGACGAGCATGTAGCCCGTCCCGCTTGACATATCATCAGCTGTAATATCGATTGTTCTACCGTACATCGTCTCGATTTCTGGATTTCTGGCGGAGAAAATGTGCCAGTCCGTTTTCCTCAATGATGGATCGGAAGAGATTGTTTTGTTTTTTTAGCACCCGATTTTCGCTCTCCAGTTTACCTCTATCGAGCCTGTCCTTGACGGAATTATCCCTGTACTTATTTAGCTCACTGCGTAATGAACGAAAGGTGTCAAGCAGTTGGCCAATCTTCGCCTGCAGCTCTTCTATTTTTTTCTCGGCCCGGTTAAGCAGTGTCCGAAACTTGCTTTCCTTTTTCTCCTGTACCACGAACTTTTCCGCTGCCGTCGTAAGCGTTTCGTAGTCCTCCCGATCCAGCATTACTTTGGAAGAAAGAGGTATCTTCTGTACTGCAATGTTTTCAACCGCATCAATATCCATCTTTTTCTGCCGAAGGCTATCCAGTTTACTGTCCAGTTCCTGAATCTCCTGGATGCGGAATTCCTTTTTCTTTTCAAGCACGGATCTGCTGGCGGATTTGTGTTCTCTTCGCTGAAAAATGACAAGACTCGCACC
>JAAYCZ010000004.1 GCA_012729495.1 Syntrophomonadaceae bacterium
CGGATTTCCTCCACCTTTTCATTGATAAAATCGCTCAGATCCCAGTCACCTTTCAAACCGCAAATCTCAAACAGGAAGTTACGCAGGACTTTCGTACCTTCCAGGGTATGCTTTACTTCGGGATGGAATTGTACCCCGTAAATCTTCTTTTCCGCATGGCTGAAAGCCGCAATCGGACAGTTGCCGGTAGCAGCGTCGATTTGGAATCCCTCCGGTACACTTTCGATGGAGTCCCCATGGCTCATCCAAACCTGAGTCGGGCTGCTGATGCCTTTAAAAAGCAGACTATGGTGACTTACTTCCAGACGGGTACGCCCGTACTCTCTCAATTGACTTGATTTAACCATACCGCCCAACTGCCGGGCCAATAGCTGCATGCCATAACAGATCCCCAGTACCGGTACCCCCATGGAGAATATGCGGGGATCGCAAAGCGGTGCATCCTCTCCATGTACACTGGCCGGCCCGCCGGTCAGAATAATCCCCTTGGGTTTGCGGGCTTCCATTTCAGCAAAGCTGATATCATAAGGAACCATCTCACAAAAAACCGATAGTTCTCTTACCCGCCGGGCAATCAATTGATTATATTGTCCTCCGAAATCCAGCACCAGAACGAGTTCTTTTTCCATTTTCACACCTCTACTTCTCATAAACTGAAGGATTTAAAATACAAATAGCCGGATATTCCCGATAATACTCGGCGTAATCAAGTCCATACCCCACGATAAACTCATCGGCAATGGAATATCCTATATAATCAGGAACGGTGTCTGTCTTGCGACGGGACGGTTTGTCCAGCAGGCAGGCAATTCTTAAGGTTTTAGGGTTTCTCTTCCTTAAAATTTCACATATGTAGTTTAGGGTCAGCCCGGTATCAACAATGTCCTCAACAATCAAAACATTTTTGCCTTCGATGGAATAGTCCAGATCCTTCATAATCCGTACTTCACCCGAAGATATCGTTGATGATCCGTAGCTGGAAACATCCATAAAATCGATCCGCAAGGGAACGTCTATCTTTCTCACCAGATCGGCCATAAATATAAAAGCGCCCTTGAGAATCCCGATCACCAGCAGTTCTTCCTCGTAATAATCCCGGGTAATGATCTCTCCCATTTGCTGTATCCTGGCTTTAACTTCCTCTTCACTATACAATACTCTAACCTGATCGAGATTCAATTCCGATCCCTCCCTTTTATAAATAGGATTATAACAACAACACTGTCTCGGCGCAATGAATGCTGAAAATTAGATCGCCGGTTTACATACATTAAATCTTAGATAAATTTTTAATGCACGACAAAATATGGCATAATAAATAACTAACAAGAAATCCTTGCGGCATGAGTGCATATTGAGGAAGTGAAATATAATGGGACAAAGCTGGGTTATTATTAGCAGCATCCTGAAAATCCTGGCTGCATTAATTCTGGTTGGCTTAAACGCTTTTTTTGTAGCGGCTGAATTTGCTTTTGTAAAAGTACGTTCTACGCGGCTGGCCCAGCTAACTGCTGAAGGCAACAAGCGTGCCCGGCGCGCCCAGGAATGTGCCGAACATCTGGATGCCTATTTGTCTGTATCCCAGCTGGGCATTACCTTGGCCAGTCTGGGCCTGGGCTGGTTGGGGGAGCCGGCGGTGGCGAGCCTGATCAATCCGCTTTTACAGGGTTGGGGTATAAACAACCCGGCTCTGATTCACTCCGTCTCATTTATAGCAGCATTTTCGCTGATCACTTTTTTGCATGTGGTATTTGGCGAACTGGCTCCCAAAACTGTGGCCATTCAAAGGGCGGAATCATTGGCGCTGTTGTTGGCCGGACCGATGCATTTTTTCTATTTTATTTTTTATCCCGGCGTGGCTCTGCTCAACGGAGCGGCCAATAAAATAGTACTCTTATTCGGCCTGGAAGATGATCCGGAACATTCCCGGGGCCATTCGGAAGAAGAATTACGGATGCTGATCTCGGCCAGTTATAAAGAAGGACAGATCAAGAAAAGTGAACAACTGCTCCTGCAGAATGTTTTTAAATTTGAAAAGAAAAATGCAGAAGAAATAATGGTGCCAAGGCCACAGGTAGTTTTCCTGGACATTAACGATAGCTTGGAGGAAAATATCGCCATTGCCCGTACTGCCAAGCATACCCGTTTTCCGCTCTGTGACGGCAGTCCCGACCAGGTAATCGGCCTGGTTCACATCAAAGATTTTTTATATCGGGATGATACCCCCTTTGACCTGATTGACCTGAAACGCGACATTTTGTTTGTTCCCGAAGGGATGATGCTGGATAAGTTGCTGCAGGAGTTTCAGAAGACCCATCAGCACATGGCGGTGGTAGTTGATGAATATGGCGGCACGGCCGGGATCGTTACCATGGATAATATTCTGGAAGAACTGGTGGGAGAAATCCAGGATGAATTTGATCAGGAAGAGCCGGAGATCAGAGCCCTCCCGGACGGCAGCATTATCGTCAGCGGAAGTCTGGCCATTGATGACGCAGTTGAAGAATTAGGCCTGCCGCTGGGAGATGAAATTGATGAATACAATACTCTGGCCGGCTATATTTTAGGCAAACTGGGCCATTTTCCTCATACCGGAGAAATAATTTATCTGGGGAAATATAAAATAGAAATAGCCAGGATGGACGGTAAGCGAATTGATCAATTCCGGCTGACTGTCCACAACAAACCCCAAATCGAAGAGACTGACTGACACTCAACACCCTGCGACCAGGCGACCACAAGCATTGACTGAGCAACCATTTAATTTTATCCGGGAGCTGACACCATTGAAAATTGAAACCCTTAATCTGCATGGCCTGAATCAACAGGAAGCCAGAATAAAAATCGAGCAGAACCTCGACTGGATGATCAAGCACGGGGTTGATGTTCTGGTTATTAATCACGGCAAAGGACATCACAGCAGCAACAACTTTGCTGTATTAAAAACCGAAACCCGCAAGTTTTTAAGAGAAAACATCCTTTTAGCCAGTGCCGGCTATCTGGTTATCTATGGTGAATCAGATTTACCGATTGCCCTCAGTTATGATGAAGGCAATACCCTGGTTGTAGTGAAGGGTCTGGAGCATGAGTATATAGGTGGCAGAGCCCAGCAGGAAAAAAATATGAGAATCTTTTCCAAAGATGGCCGTCACGCCCGTAAAAACAACAAAAATATTCGCAAACAAAAGAAGAATCGTTAATCCGGCTTTATTATTTTTTATTTATCATAAATATTCCATTGAATACCATTTTTAATTTCAAATCAATCATTTACATGTTATTATTTAGTTAGAGTTAAATTTTGCACGGAAGGGGGTTTAGAGATGGCAGAATTAAATGATTACGAGATTCGCTATTCGGTAACTGTGGATTACAAAGGCGAAGTAAAAGACGGCAAACCCAACGGCAAAGGCAAAGCGATCTTCCGTGACGGCGGAATGTATGAAGGTGATTGGGTAAACGGCAAACCGGAAGGCTTTGGCAAGGAGTATTACAAAGACGGTACCTTGCGTTTCGAAGGTGAATACAAAAAAGGTACGCGGCATGGAAAGGGCACTGTTTATTTTAAAGACGGATCCCAAGGGTTCAGCGGTAAGTGGAAATATAATGAACCGCTCAAATAAATATTTCTCCCATTGTCACTAAGACCAAAATTAATCGAACGAGTAAAAAAGGTGAAGAGCAACAGCTTATAAAAGTCTGTGATTGCTATTCACCTTTTTGATCTCTGAGCCGATGGTATCATCTACTACAGCGGCCTTTTATGCATCTTGCTCAGGCAGTGTAAATCCGATCAGCTGCGGGACAAAGCGTTTTCCGTCCCATTCCAGGCTCGAAACCGAGGCCGGATGCAGATAAATATCCCAGCGTTCTTTGCCATGTATATGATTAAGAACAGTTTTTATCAAGCCTCCGTGACTGACGATCAAAACCGTACCTTGATGTTTTTCAGTCAATTCGCCCAGCACCGGCAGAGATCTAGCCAGCAGTTCATTAATCGTTTCTCCCCCCGGCACCTTTATATCAAGGTTATTATTGAACCATTTCTCATACTCCACAGGATATGCGCGGCTTACTTCTTCATAAGTCATGCCTTCCCAGGAACCAAAACCGATCTCCCGCAAGCGTTCATCAGCCTGCACCGGCAACTGCAACCGGCGGGCGATGATTTCCGCCGTTTCCCGGCTGCGGGACAAGTCACTGCAGTAAATGGCTTCAATGTTTTCATTTGCCTGCAGATAACCGGCTATCTTTTCAGCCTGGGCCCTACCCATATCATTCAGCGCAATGTCGATATGCCCCTGATATTTTTGCAGCGCGTTCCATTCCGTCTGTCCGTGTCTGAGCAATAAAACTTTCATAGATTAAATCGTAACGCTCCCTTTAAAAATCAATATTCTATGCCCCGCCGGGCTTTACAGTCCTGTACATAAGGATGTTTGAGCTTCCTCATCTCCGTGACCAGGTCAGCGATTTCGATCAGTTCCGCGGCCGCATTGCGCCCGGTCAACACCACTTCAACCGATGTCGGCAACTTTAGCAGCCATTCTATTAATTCTTTCCTGGAGACCAAGTTAAGGTTAACCGCATTGATGATCTCATCCAGAATCAGTAAATTATGTCGTCCCTCAGCAATGGTTTCCCGAGCCAAATCCCAGGCCATCTGCGTTTTCCTGATATCCAGTTCATTTATTTCCTTTAGCCCTATCCAGCATTCCCCGCATTCCGGACAGATCATAAAGCCAGTTTTGATCGCGGCTGCATGCGGACAGGTCCGTCCAAATTGAAACACTTCTATACCCAGCCTGGCAGCCGAAACCAGCTCGCCGCTATAGGTACTGCCCTTTAGAAATTGGATGATCCGTACCTTGAAACCGTGCCCGGCCGAACGCATGGCCAGTCCCAACGCGGCGGTTGTTTTACCCTTGCCATCTCCGGTATATATCTGAATCAACTTCAACCCTCCGGTCCTTCCATTTGAAACCCAGTACCCCAGTACCAGTATAAAATATAACGTAATTATACACTTAAATAAGGCTTGATTAAAACCATCGCTGTCTTTAACTGCACCTTTGCTGCCAGTTGTTCTTAGCAATACGTTAGCCAGCTTTTTGTCAATGGTTTTATTTACCGCTGGAAATGAAAGTGTTTTTCAGTTAACAATGGTAAAAAAGGAGGTAGTTAGTCATGAAAAAAATCTTGTCATACATAGTAATATTGTCTTTCCTGTTTCTTCCTCTGTATAGTTACAGCCAGGCGGCTACAGTTAACAAAGTTGAAGGGGTCTTCACCACCACCAGCGTAAAACAGGTACAAATTACGGCAGCCTCTTTAAGCTTCCGTACCGGAGCCAGTACCAATCACAGAGTAATTAAAACGTATCCCCAAGGAACGGTACTGGACGTGATCGGCAAAATCGGGCGCTGGTATGTGGTCAAGAACAGCAAGGATACGGTAGGATGTGTGGATGGCAGATACGTAAAAGCATACACCGCGCCGGCGCCATCAGGCGATTCCTTTAATGCTATGCAAAATGAAATGCTGGGCTATATAAATGCTGACCGAAAAGCCAACGGACTTTCACCATTGATTCTCGATAAAGCTCTTTGCAACGGCGCTTATCTGAAATCCAAAGATATGGCCGGGAACAACTATTTCAGCCACACTTCCCCAACCTATGGAAGCCCGTTTGCCATGATGCAGAGTCTGGGAATCAGCTATTCTGCGGCTGGTGAGAATATCGCTATGAACACCAGTGTAAAAGGTGCTTATGATTCCTTTATGAATTCCTCCGGACATCGTGCCAATATCCTTAATTCCAGCTTTGGAAAAGTTGGACTGGGCTTTTACCAGGAAGGCAATTATTTATATGTTACGCAATGGTTCACGAACTAATATTACAAGAAAGATAAGGAATTGATCCACCCTAAATTTAAAAGAGGCTGGCCCAAAAGGACGGCCTCTGCTTTTATTGAGCCGACGAAGCTGTATGCAATGAGGGGGAACCCGCTTTGAATTATTATGTTATTTTACATAAATACGGGAGGATCCATAAACTGAGGATTTTGCATAATTAACTTTTTTTAATTATCATGTAGCTTTAAAATGTCATCCTGAGCGTTAGCGAAGCGACGATGCCATATGGCACTTATTTAATTTTATCTGTGAAATATTTTCGATTAAAACGAACTCATGTTCTTTTACTGATGTAATTATGCTATACTGATTTTAATAAGGAAATACGAAAGCAGGGAATAATTTGCGCACCGGCACTGCCAATCTGCCGCTGCATGGCGGAAAATGTCCGGCTTGGCTTTTCGCTCATATGAAAGCTCTGTCGGCGGCTATAATTGAAGTTATAATTGAAGATTCCGGGACGGATGAAGTTTTAAAAAGGCTAAGTGACCCTTACTGGTTTCAGGCCCTGGGCTGTGTGGTAGGTTTTGACTGGCATTCTTCCGGAGTTACCACTACGGTTTGCGGAGCATTGAAGGAAGGACTGGCAGAGCTTGGCCCTCAGGCAGGGCTTTTCATCGCTGGCGGCAAAGGCAGAGTAGCCCGCAACACCCCCCGGGAAATCCAGGCCTGGGCTGATAAATATCCGCTGTCTATCAACGCTGAGGAGTTGATCTATGCCAGCAAAATGTCAGCCAAAGTTGACAGCGCTGCCGTACAGGATGGTTATCA
>JAAYCZ010000375.1 GCA_012729495.1 Syntrophomonadaceae bacterium
GGCTCAGGTATTGCAAGGCCATGGGGGTAGAACTGAAGGAAAGAAACATCGTGCAGGTATCAATCAATATGACTGATTATACGAAAACCGCCTTGTACAGGGTGTTTGAAATGGTCAGGTTTGAAGCTCGCCGCTACGGGGTGGAAATCGTCGGCAGTGAGATTATCGGCCTTGCTCCCATGGCAGCGCTGGTTGATGCAGCGGTTTACTATATGCGCCTCGAAGATTTTAAAATGGAGCAAATCATCGAACAGCGTATGCTGGAGTAGGGAGGTTTAGTAATGACAGCGGATATTATTATCAGATCTAATCATATTTACAGCTGTGCTGGGGAGCAGCCGGATACGTTTATTGACGGATATGTTGCAATTGTCAAGGATAGAATTCAAACGGTTGCTGCCGGAGAAATACCGGCTGAATTGTGTGGCCCCGCCACCAGAGTGATCGATGCTCGCGGACAAACGGTGGTTCCAGGCCTGGTTGATCCGCACACACATTTAATCCACGGCGGTTCCCGAGAAAATGAATTGGCATTGAAGCTTAAAGGTGCCACGTATTTGGATATACTAAATATGGGCGGAGGAATACTCAGTACGGTCAAAGCTACCCGCACGGCTACCCCGGATGAATTAAAAGCCAAAGCCCGGCAGAGTCTTGATCAGATGTTGCTGCACGGAACGACTAGCGTCGAGGCAAAAAGCGGCTATGGGCTTGATTATAACCATGAAATCAAATGTTTGCAGCTGGCCTGGGAATTAAATATGGAGCATCCGGTGGATATCATCAGTACGTATATGGGGGCCCATGCCATTCCGGTTGAATACAAGCACGATCCGCAGGGATATATTGATTTTATAATCAACGAAGTTATGCCCTCCATAGCTGCCGATGGATTGGCGGAATTTTTGGATGTCTTCTGTGAAGAAGGAGTATTTTCACCGGAACAGGCCAGAATAATACTGGGAGCCGGGCAGATGTTGGGATTAAAACTGAAAATTCATGCCGATGAAATTATTCCTCTCCAAGGCGCCGAACTAGCGGCAGAAATGCAGGCGGTCTCAGCCGATCATTTATTGGCCGCTTCGGATGAAGGACTGCAGGCCATGAAGGAAGCCGATGTTACAGCCGTACTGCTGCCCGGGACTTCATTTTACTTGATGTTAGGCAAATATGCCCAGGCTCGTAAAATGCTCGACATGGGTATACGCGTTGCCCTGGCCAGTGATTACAATCCGGGCACGTGTCCCTGTGAAAACCTGCAGACGATCATGACTTTCGCCTGCTTTGGCATGCATATGACCCCGGCGGAAATTCTGCAGGCCATGACCATCAATGCCGCTTATGCTGTGGACAGAGCTGCTCAAATCGGTAGTCTGGAGCCGGGCAAGCGTGCTGATGTGGTGATTATGAATGCCCCCAACTGGGATTACGTGATTTATCATTTTGGTATCAACCACGTTGATAAAGTTATAAAAAATGGTTGTGTTGTTGTTGATGGTACACAGCTGGTATATGAAGGAGGAGATCTATGAGTCATCTAATGGATATGAGTATTCGCGAATTCAACCAGGTGCTGGCCAGCAAGGCTCCGGCCCCGGGAGGAGGAAGCGCGGCAGCCCTTGCCGGGATGCTGGGAGCAGCACTGACTATGATGGTGGTGAATCTGACTATCGGCAAAAAATCCTGGGAAGCACTGGAAGATAATATCAAGCAGCAAATAAATTCCGACTTTGCAGCCATTACATCTTTAAATGAAGAACTTGCGCTGCTGGTCGATGAAGATACCAAAGCTTTCACCAAATTCATGGCAGCCATGCAAATGCCGAAAGAAACTGAAACGGAAAAATCCTGCCGGGCTGAACAGATGCAGAAAGCCAGTCTTTTTGCCCTGGATGTGCCGCTGCAAAC
>JAAYCZ010000376.1 GCA_012729495.1 Syntrophomonadaceae bacterium
GTCAGCATCGCCCAGGTATTGCAAAAAACCAGCCAGCATGACCGGGCGGAACTCATTCTCATCACCCATCTGGTCAAAGAAAAGGATATGCAGGATGCCTTGGCTGTTCTTAACGGCATGAGCATCGTTGATGAAATCAATAATGTGGTGCGCCTGGAAGGCAATCACAGATAGCATTATAGGGAGTTGAACTAAATTGGCTTTATTGGTATGCAAATTTGGAGGTAGTTCGGTTGCATCAATGGACAAAATCAAAAATGTGGCTTTGCGCTTAAAAGATATGCAAAGCCAGGGCAATGAACTGGTTGTAGTTGTTTCCGCAATGGGTGATACCACTGATGACCTGTTGGCTTTGGCCGCAGAGATTGGAGACAAATTCAGCACCCGGGAAATGGATATGCTGCTGGCCACCGGAGAACAGCAGAGCGCGGCTTTGCTGGCCCTTACCCTTAACAGTATGAAATGTCCGGCGGTTTCCTTATGCGGATGGCAGGCCGGTATAAGAACCGACGGAGTACATAGCAAGGCCAGGATAACTGGAATAAAAGCGGAAAGAATTAACAACGAACTGGCTACCGGCAGTATTGTGGTGATAGCCGGGTTTCAGGGAATATCTCCCCAGCAAAACATAACTACCCTGGGAAGAGGCGGCTCAGATACCAGCGCGGTCGCCCTGGCAGCAGCCCTGGGAGCAGAACGCTGCCTGATCTTCACCGATGTAAATGGAGTATATACAGCTGACCCCCGCATCGTCAAGGAGGCCCGCAAAATAGACCGGATTTCATACGAAGAGATGCTGGAGATGGCCAGTTTGGGTGCGGGTGTTTTGCAGCCCCGGGCCGCAGAATTTGCCATGCATTATAATGTTGATGTGGAAGTATTGAATAGCTTTAATAACGAATCGGGAACCATCATTACGGAGGGAAGTAAAATGGAAAAGCAGAGAATCGTCAGCGGAATAGCCCATGATCTAAACGTAGCCAGGATTGCCCTGTTTGATGTACCTGATCAGCCGGGCGTAGCCATGACCATATTTAAAGTACTGGCCGAGAACAAAATCAATGTAGATATGGTAATTCAGGGAGGAATGCGTTCCAATCGCAATGATATCGCCTTTACCATTGAGAGTGATGAATTGGAAAAGGCGCTGCCGCTGGTTAATGATGTAGTCATGAAAATCGGTGCTTCCGGGATGTCTTATGGCAAAGATGTGGCCAAGATTTCCATTGTAGGAGCCGGCATGCAGAGCAATCCCGGCGTAGCCGCGGCCATGTTTGAAGCCCTGGCCGATGCCAATATCAACATCCACATGATCAGTACGTCGGAAATCAAAGTTTCCTGCATTATCGATGAAACCGAGGTCAACAAGGCAGTTCAGGCACTGCATAACAAATTCCGCCTGGAAGAAGCAGAATAATGGCTAACATTCGAGCTTTTACTTGACGAAAGGGCAGTTCTGTTATAGAATATTCCTTGCGTCGGGGTGTAGCTCAGTTTGGTATGAGCGCTACGTTGGGGACGTAGAGGCCGCTGGTTCAAATCCAGTCACTCCGACCATTAATTCATATTTAAAATAAAAGCCCAGCAATAGCTGGGCTTTTTGGCTTTTCTGGAGCAGTTATGCATTGTCTTAAAGAGATTTTTATATCCTTTCAGTAAAGGTGCATCCATATAGGTATACAGTCGCATTCTGAGAGAAAGGGGATGCTTTGAACCGACAGAGGACGGTCATCATGGCTTGATTGCTTTCAGGTCCAGGCTTTCTTCCTGGTCATTACATTTAATCCGCAATGTATAAACCGTATCCTTACCTGGGATGCCGGTATTAAAGACGGTTCCCAGACGCAGGTAATAGTCCTCACCAACTTTTTGCAGGTGGCCATCACCGCTGCCGCTGCCGCTAAAAGTAATGTACTCATAGCGAATGGATTTGCAGGAATCGGGTTTGGATCCAAGATACTTGACCTGCCAGGTTCCTTTGGAATTCTGTTCAACGTGGCTGGTATCGGTATCGTCTTTATACCAGTGCTGAAAATATTTCACCGTCAGCCGGGCATCCCAGAGTTTGCCCCGGTCGGCAAAAACCATTTCCTGACCCTGATTCAGCCTAAACAGGGCCTGATTCAATGCGTTCAGGTTATTTTTAAATTCGTCTTCCTCCTGCGGTGAACCTCCGGCATTTACTAATTTCTCCAGGTTAAACTTATAAATAATTAATATATTCCTGGCGGTGCAGGCCCGGGCCAACCAGTTTTCCGGCAGGGGGATTTCATCGGTGATAATATGCTCGGATCCAGAATGCCAGCCAGCTTCAATGCGCTGGGCCAGGGAATCAAATTCATACACAAAAAGAACGTACTGAAGAGGTTTGAGCGTATAAACAGTGGGGTGGAGATTATTTAAAACATAATCATCAGTATCTGCAACCCCGCCTTCGGTCACCTGCAACCCGGCGTCGATCAAAGCGGTTTTAACATCTTTAACCCCGATCGTTTCGGTATAAGTAAACGGAAAACCAGCAGATTCGGTTTGTGCAGGTATTTTACCAGGATCTTCCCGGTTGAAAAAGGGAATTGAACAGCCCGACAAAGCAAGTGAAAAAATACATAAGATGACAAGGAATTTTTTCATAA
>JAAYCZ010000053.1 GCA_012729495.1 Syntrophomonadaceae bacterium
TATTTATAAAAGCTAAAACGATTGCGGCTAAACTAAGGCTTTTTAATACAATATATTCTTTCTACTTCCTTATTATCCTTTATTATTCTTTTAAAACTCCTTTTTCGTTGGCTGCCGGCGTCCGAACCGTCCCCTTGGCTGGTGCAAAATCCTCAATGTAACCAGTGCAAGGAATCGGTTATAATCAGTGTATAGTAGTTGTACAGAGCAAATATAGAATTGAGGTGTCATATGAATATGGCGGTATCCCTGATGGTTCTATGCGGGATTCTGGCTTTGGTAGGTTTACTCATTGCCGGCGTAAGAGGCGAATCGAAAAATGGAGGGGAAGAAATGATTAAAAAGGTTTATGTTTATCTGGTGCTGTTTGCAACTTTAATGATGACCATCGGCGGGGGAGTGGCTGCTTTCATGGCCATCGCTGACATGGTCGCGCCGACCGGTTATTATCAGTCTTTCGAAGATTATAAGCAATACGGGGCGGAAAGAATTGAAAAGGCGGAAGGCGCTTCTGCTACTGAGGTCAGCAAACTGACGGATGAGCAGTTGAAAGCGAATTATGAGGCGATGGTCGCCACGGAGAAACAAAGACAGATGAATCGCGCCACCAACAGTCTGGTCAAGAGCCTGGGATGGATCGTTATTCCTTTCCCGATATTTATCTATTTTCAAAGAAAACTGCGTGCCGGTGGTTTTGAAGGCGTTTAAGAAAAGACAGACCGGGGTAGGGCTAAGTTCAAAGAAACGAGCCAACATGTTTTGAATACGTAAGGTAGAGAACAGGCGGTTTGTTTAGTAGTATAACGGCATATTGTACTCTTAATACATTTTTATAGACAATCATAGACATCGCAGGAGCAGATCATTGGGGTTTGATCCTGCGATTTTTTGTACCCAAAGAGACGGCAAACGTAAATAACAGCAATAGATGTCATCCAGGTCTGATCCTCTCTATTTTTACACCCAGGGAAACGACAAATGGAAATAACAACCAATAGAGGTCATTCGGGTTTTTATCCTGCAAATTTTTGGGACGGGTGTAAGTTAGGTACCGTAAAAACGTAATTGGTGATAGAGACAATTTTGGCAGCTGCAAGAAACCAAACTTGAATAGGCACTCTGGCCGGGTGTATCAAAGATACCAAGTATAGGACTGTAAAACTGGCCGGAACAGCCTGTGCCCCCTAACTGGTGTATCAAAGTTAAAAAATAGGCTTCGCAGATTTAGCTATGTACTTACTGTGATGGAAGAACAAAGAGCATGGATTATCGCTTGGGGACAACATGGTATAGCCATGTAACTTACGATGATGGGAGAGTGTGATGATGAAAAAAAGTATGCACAGAGGAATAAGCCTGCTGGTGATGGTTTTGATGCTGTTTGCCATGCTGCCGGCCGGCGCCATGGCGGCTGAAAGCGAACCGGCGGTATCGCTGGAACAGGCCATCCAGAAGGTCAAACAGAATTTTACCATTCCGGCGGAGTATACTGAGTTTACCTCCGGCTTTCGCAGCCGGGAAAACAAGCAGATCTGGTCACTGAACTGGGCTGACAAGGAGAACCGGGAAGGATCTCTGAATGCTGAAGTTGATGCCGCCACCGGCGTTATCATTTCCATGCACATTTACAAGATGGGGCGCCAGACTACCGAAATCCCGCAGGTTTCGCTCGAACAAGCCCAGAAGCTGGGCCTGGATCTGCTCCAACGGCTGATCCCTGACCGGGTTGCCAATCTGCAATACGTACCCAACCAGCAGGTGATTCCCTTGAGCAGCTGGGAGGGCGGACAATATGAACTGCGCTGGCAGAGAATGGCCAATCAGGTACCGGTGGGGGATGAAGGCGTCACTCTGCGCATCAGCAGCAGCAACGGCACAATCAACAGCTATGGTCTGAACTGGTCGGACAAAACGATACCCGCCAAACAGCAGTTGATAACTACCGAAGAGGCGGCGGCAGCGTTTGCCTCCAATGAGATGTTGGAACTGCAGTATTTGGTCATTCCTGAATACTCGCCCCTGCGCACGGCGGAGAAAAAACAGCCCCGGCTGGTTTATCGCCTGAATCATTCCTCCCATGGAATCATTGATGCGGTCAGCGGCAAGCCGATTGAAAACCAGGAATGGTTCGGTATAAATGAAATTGGGGGCATGGGTTCCGCCGACAAACAAATGGCCAATAGTCCAAGTCCTTTAACCCCGCAGGAGCAAGAAGAAATTGATCGCACCCTCAACCTGATTTCTCAGGAAAAAGCCGCCTCCATTATGCGGCAATGGGTAACGCTTCCGGCCAATGTTCAACTGCAAGAAGCCAATTTATATAAGGATTATCAGGATCCGCAGTCGCGTATCTGGAACCTCAGCTGGAGCGCTGATCCGGCCGCGAAAACTTGGAGCTATGTAAACGCCCAGGTCGATGCTGTAAGCGGCGAAATCAAAAGTTTTTATATTGATCGGGCTGAGTACAACGAGGAAAAACCGACTCTGGACAGGGCAGCAGCGGAAAAGATCGCCCGTGATTTCCTGGCCAGAATCCAGCCCCAAAAGCAGAAATCAGTACGCCTGCAACCGGATCCTTATCAGGAGGTCTACACCAAGGAAGCAGTCTATCCGAATCAGTGGCAGTTTCAGTTTATCCGCATGGAGAATGAAATTCCCTGTCCGGCGCACGGCATCCGCATCGCCGTTGACAGCCGCAGCAAACAGATCGCTGCCTACAGCCTGAACTGGCCGTCGCTGGAGTTTCCTGATCCGGGCAAGGTAATGGGCATGGACCAAGCCAATGTAAAATACTTGCAAAATCAGCCGCTGACGCTGCAATATAAGTTGATCTACCCGCAGATAAATGTCCGCAGCGAAGCTTTGGGTGAGTACAAACTGGTTTACAGTCCCCGCGCTGAAGTGACTGCCCGACAGAGTGACATCATTGATGCGAACACCGGCGAGCTTCTGAATTGGGATGGAACACCGGTGGCTGATAGTCTGCAGCCGCGTGCCTTTACCGATATAGCCGGGCATTTTGCGGAAAAGGAAATATCGATGCTGGGGCAAGCCGGTATCATGACCGAATACGGCAATACCTTTCGTCCCCAGGAACAGATCAGTCTGGTCACCATGCTGCGCGTGATGATCATGGCTCAAAATGGTTATTACAACCTTAACCAAATGAGTGATGAGGAGATCATTGACCAAGCGGTGCGCAACAAATGGCTGAAGGAGAAAATGCAAACCGACACCGTAATGACCACCGGGTTACTGGCGCAGATGATGGTACGGATGCTCGATATTGAATATGTTGCGCAGATGCCGTCCCCGGCACTGCAGGCACCGTACCGGGATTTCAAGAGCCTGAATGAAGACCTGAAAGGCTGCGCCGCGTTATGCTGGGGGCTGGGCATCATCAAGGGAGACGGTGTCAACTTTAATGCCTCCCATCAGACCACCCGCGGGGAAGCCGCTGCTGTCCTGGTTCGTACTCTGAACACAGCCGGACAGAAGAACAATCCCTATTAAAAAGTTATAATGAGGGTTTTGCATAATTCAAAAATTAGCCGAAGCGCGCCTTAATAACTACAATAATATGGCGCATACATCTTACGTTAACAACAATATATAGAAAAACTTTTTAGCAAAAACGTATTATGCAAAAGTCTCAATAAGTAAAGTGATCAGACATTTGAGTTGTTGCCAATTTAATAAATAAAGCGTGAGGCGCTTGAGTTATTTGGACCTGCCGGGGGGAATTCTCCGGCAGGTCTTCTGCGTATGCGGCCGTTGTCCGGATGAATGTGGCCCAGGTTATTGCTTGACGATGACCCCGCTTACAGGAATAATTATAATAAATCGGCTGCGGTCGGGTGAAAATATGCATCAGAACATGATTGCATGCCAATCAAAGGAGGTTTTATTATTTTATTGCCATACAGCCAGGATTATCAAACGATCCTGCAGGAATTGCGGGTTGATCCATCAAGCGGTCTGAGCCCTGAGGAGGCTGCCCGACGCCTGACCGAATACGGTGCCAACAAACTCGAGGAAGGCAGCAGGAAAACCTCTTTGCAGCTTTTCCTGGAACAGTTTAAAGATGTGATGATCATCATTCTGCTGATTGCCGCCTTGATTTCTTTTGTGGTGGCCTGGTACGAAGGTGAAGGATATTTTGAACCGTTCCTGATTCTTTTGATTGTGGTGCTGAATGCCATTATCGGGGTGGTGCAGGAGGGCAAGGCCGAGAGGGCCCTGGAGGCATTGAAGGATCTCTCCGCCCCGCATGCGCGGGTAATTCGCGCGGGCAAGGAGATGGTCATCGATGCGGCAGCGCTGGTGCCAGGGGATATTATCAAACTGGAGGCCGGCGATTTTGTTCCTGCCGATGCCAGGCTCATCGAATCGAACAGCCTGAAATCAGAAGAATCGGCGCTGACCGGAGAATCGGTTCCCAGCGAGAAGGATGCGCTGGCGGAAGTTTCAGAAAATGCTGCGCTGGGCGACCGCTTCAATATGCTCTTTACCGGGTGCAGTATTACATACGGCACTGCCCGGGCGGTGGTCACTTCTACTGGTATGAAAACGGAGATGGGCAAGATCGCCAACCTGCTGAATGCAGAAACTGACACGCAAACCCCGCTGCAGCACAGGCTGGCTGAGCTGGGCAAATATATCGGCTTCCTGGCGCTGGCCATTTGTGCGGTTATTTTTGTGATTGGCATCATCAGCGACATGAATGTCATGGAGATCTTCATGATCGCAGTTGCGCTGGCGGTTTCCGCCATACCTGAAGGGCTGCCGGCGATCGTTACGGTGGTACTGGCCATGGGGGTTCAGCGTATGGTAAAGAAAAATGCCATCATCCGCAAACTGCCGGCAGTAGAAACGTTGGGCAGTGCTTCGGTTATATGCTCGGACAAGACCGGTACCCTGACGCTCAATCAAATGACCCTGGTCAGAGCCTTTAGCGCCACGGATGCGCTGGAGGAGGATATCAGCAGCGACAATTCCACCCCGGTGAAAAAACTGCTGCAGTATGCCACCCTTTGCTCGGACGGCAGTGTGGAGATAGACGAAAATGGCAGGGAAACCCATATTGGGGATCCTACTGAAACCTCGATCGTGCTGGCAGCATACAGGAATGGCATGTCCAAAGACGAACTAAACCAGCTTTATCCCCGTCTGGGGATTCTGCCTTTCGATTCCGACCGCAAAATGATGACTACGATCAATGAGATCAAAGGAAAATATATTGTCATTGTAAAAGGTGCTTTTGATGTAATTGCCGGACGCTGTACTGCCGGGGATGTGGAGGCAGGCCGGCAAAAGACGGATGAATTGAGCAGCCGGGCGCTGCGGGTGTTGGCCGTTGCCTGTAAGGAAATCGAAGCACCTCCTGCATCAGAACAGATGAATCCGGCTACCCTGGAGAAAGACCTGACGTTTATGGGACTGCTGGGAATGATCGATCCGCCCCGGCCGGAAGCCCGCGATGCTGTCACCGTTTGCCGCGCTGCCGGCATTAAACCGGTGATGATAACCGGCGACCACGTCGTGACTGCTGCGGCGATTGCCAGGGATCTGGGCATCATGCAGGAAGGAGATAAAGCCGTCACCGGTACGGAACTGGATGCAATGTCGGAAGATCAACTGAATGAACGGGTCAATCATATTTCCGTCTATGCCCGGGTCTCTCCAGAAAACAAGATCCGCATCGTGCGGGCCTGGCAGAAACAGGGGGCAGTCGTTTCCATGACCGGCGACGGAGTCAACGATGCCCCGGCGCTTAAAGCCGCCGATATCGGCTGTGCCATGGGGATTACCGGCACTGACGTGGCCAAGGGAGCATCGGACATGATCCTGACCGATGACAATTTTGCCACCATCGTTGATGCGGTCAAGGAAGGACGCGGCATCTATGACAATATCAAACATACGGTAGGATTCCTGCTGGGTACCAACATCGGGGAAGTATTGGTAGTATTTATTGCCATGCTGGTCTGGCAGGTGTCTCCTTTCCTGGCGGTGCAGCTTTTGTGGATCAATCTCGTGACCGACAGCCTGCCCGCGATTGCACTGGGGTTGGAACCGGTTGATAAAGGCATTATGTACCGCAAACCCAAGCCCAAAGGAGAGAGCATTTTTGCGGATGGTTACGGGATTCGTATCGTTATGCAGGGGGCGATGTTTGCCCTGCTTACCCTGATTGGTTTTGTGAGTGTTTGGAGAAGTACCGGCGATATTGTGGCCGCACGTACGATGGCTTTTATTGTTCTGGCCGGAACCCAGATTTTCCATGCTTTTAATATGCGCTCAACCCATTCCTTGTTTATAATCGGCTTCTTTACCAACAAATATTTGAATGCAGCGGCGCTGGTATCCCTGCTCCTGATCTGCCTGGTAATTTTCATTCCTCCAGCAGCGATGGCTTTTGGCCTGACTCAGCTGGCTGCTCCCCTGTATATTGCCGGTCTGGGACTGGCACTGGTGCCGATTCTGGTACTGGAGCTGTACAAAAGAATCATTAGATAATAAGCGGCCCAGCCAAGGGGACGGTTCTTGTGGCTGGTTCTTAGGGATATAGAAACCAGCCACAAGAACCGTCCCCTTGGCTGGCCGGAAAGGCTAAAACATGAATATAAATAATAATTCGTCTGTATATAAGCAATTCGTACTCTGGCTGTTGGTGGTCGTCTGGACCGGGATGCTGTTCTTTTTCTCCTCCCAGACGGCAGCGGAATCAACCGTACTGAGCGGTGATACGATCCGGGCCCTGCTGAGGATTTTCCGGCCTGAATTTCTAGAGTTGACAACGCTGCAGCAAAACCAGTTGGTCGCCGGATTGCAGCGCCTGGTCAGAAATGCTGCTCATGTATTGAGCTATTTTGGGTTGGCAATACTGTGCATGATCGCCTTGCGGCAGCATCATTTAAAAACCGGGCAGCAGGCTGTTTTAACCCTGCTTTTATGTATCGGTTATGCGTTAACCGATGAAATGCACCAGTTGTTTGTGGCCGGCCGGGCTTTTGAGTTTACGGATCTGGGGTTGGATCTCTGCGGCAGCCTGACAGGCCTGGCGGTGGTGCTGATTGTAATAGTATTAAAACGACAAAAAGCAAAACGACAGATGCTTAAATCATTGTAACCCAAGCATCTGCCAGCATATTGAGGCCTCCGGCCCGGCCAGTTTGAAAATTTGCATCTGGCTGGACAATCCGGCCGGACGCATCCTGACCTTAAAAATTGACTATCGCTGCTTTACCATGCCCGATCTGTTTCTGGTAGGTTATGGTCTGGACTATCGGGAAGAATACCGCAATCTTCCTTATATAGCCGAATATCATCGCCCTTAATTGATTTTCAAAGCAACCGAATAAATCTCTTGCCAAGATCATAAACATTGTTTAGTGCCATGTTTTAGGCGGCAAACAAAGGGGTCTGATTCAAAATTCAGGTGAAGGCGGGGAGCAAATGGAACAAAAAGACAAGATAATCATTACCGGCAGCGGCAATGTGGCTTTTTATGTTTATCAATTTGCCAGTCTGCTGGGTTATGAGATCATAATTTTTGATAATAATGCGGAGATGCTGACTCGGGAAAGGTTCCCGCTGGCCAGTGAACTCATTCTTGGCGACATTGTTGAGAATATCAGCCAATATCTAATCACCGCAGCGACCAGTATTGTAATCTTGACCCACCGTCATGAATTTGACGAGGCGGTGCTAAAGACAGTTATATATTCTCCAGCCAGATATATCGGAGTACTTAGCAACAGACGTCAGGTAACCGCCTACTTCAGCAAGCTGACCGCGATGGGGGTTGGGGATGAGGTTATCGAAAAAGTTCACGCGCCCATCGGATTGGATCTGGGAGGACAAAGGGCATCTGAAATTGCCTTGTCGATCGTGGCCGAAATCCAGGCGGTAAAGTATAATCATACGGGAGGTTTTATGCTGATCAAAAGCAAGCGCAGTACAAATGAAAAACGTGATGAACTGTTTTAGGAAAACTGACGGCCTGGTTTAGATTAGATACTAAGCCAGGCCTTTATTATCCCTCTATAGGAATTTGGGCTGCAGCTCCCCGTGCAGCCTAAATTTTTTTATGATCAATTTGTTCGCAAAAAAGCCTGTCTTTAATATCACCTTTGCGGTTGATGGTTTTGGAAAAGTATATCAAATTATAAATATGGTGAAAGAATCATTTAATTTTGGATTTGATAATAGAATCAAAATGAGCTATGAGTTTTTGATGATTGCAGGAGTTATTGATGAAATTATAGAAATAGTCTTAAAATATAAAATATTTATAAAAATGGAGGGGTTACAATGGAAAAACCTTGGCTGAAAGAATTCGAAGCAGATTTAGCAAAATGGCGTCCGCTGTGGGAAAGGCATTACGATGAAGGCGTACCGAAAAAATTTGAGTACCCTGATTTCCCTTTAAAGTACTGGTTTAACAAATGGGCTGAGGAAACCCCCGATAAACCATATATTCTGATGGGCGAGAATGTATCCATCAGCTATCGTGATGCCAACAACCTGGCCCGCAGAATTGCCAACGCGCTGCTGGATCTGGGTATTAAAAAGGGTGACCGGGTAGCGATCATGGCTCCCAATGTTCCGCAGTACGTACTTTCCTTGCAGGCGCTTTTTAAAATCGGTGCCATCGAAGTTCCTACCAACCCGTTGTATACGATTCCGGAACTGGCTCTGCAGTTTAAGGATAGCGGTACCGAGACCGTCATCGTTATGGCTGCTTTTGCCGATAAGGCCATTGAAATTATGAAAGATCCCGAGTCACCGGTAAAAAGAGTGATCGCTTTTCAAATAGCCAGCGCTCCGGTGGAAATTCCCCCCGGAGAAGGCATTTATGATTTCAACCAGCTGGCTATGGCCGCCAGTGATGTTGAACCGGATATTGAAGTATTTGCCGATGACGTAGCCCGTCTGCAGTATACGGGAGGAACTACTGGTGTTCCCAAAGGCTGCGTTTTAACCAATGCTATCATCTTCTCCCAGGCCAACCGGACGGCGACCTGGACGTCGGGCGGCTTTAAACTGATACCCAAGGAAGAAATGCGCACCCTTTGTGCGATTCCTCTTAATCATATTTATGGCTTCAACGCCAACGTTAACATCTGTCTGTTCACCGGCGGAACTATCGTTTTGGTAGCCTTGCCAACCCCGGATAATCTGCTCGAAGCCATCGAGCGCCACCGCCCCAACTTATTTGCTTCGGTACCGGCCATGATTATCGGCCTCAACAATCATCCCAAGATCAGTGGTGCCGATATAACTTCGCTGAAAGGCATCTTCTGCGGGTCTGCACCACTGGCGGTGGAAGTGATGAACGAATTTGAACGGCTGACCGGGGGACGCATCCTGGAAGGCTACGGTATGTCGGAAACGGTCAATATCCTGACCGTTAATCCGGTTTTCACCATTAGAAAACCCGGCAGCTGCGGCATCGTCTGGCCGGATACCGATCTGGTAGTGGTCGATGTCGATACCGGTACCCAAGTCATACCCCGCAACGAGCTGGGTGAATTGATTGGACGCGGTCCGCAGATTATGAGGGAATACTGGAACAATCCAGAAGAAACCGATAATGTCCTGCGGGACGGCTGGTTATATACCGGCGATATCGTCAGGATCGACGAAGATGGATTTGTTTTCATCGTTGACCGCAAAAAGGACATGATTCTGTGCAGCGGTTTTAATGTTTATCCACGCGACATTGATGAAGTTCTGTATGCTCATCCCAAAATTATGGAGGCTTGCACGGTCGGGGTAGCAGATCCTAAACGCGGAGAAACGGCCAAGGCTTTTGTGGTGGTCAAACCGGACGAGGAGATGACGGTAGAAGAGGTAATTGAACATTGCCGCAAGAGTCTGGCGCCTTATAAAGTACCGACGCTGGTGGAATTTATCAGCGAGATCCCCAGGACTTCGGTCGGTAAACCGGATCGTAAAGTGCTGAAGGCGAAGGGTTAAACGCAACAACGCTAAGGTGTCAGGATTTTTTCCTGACACCTTTATTTGTTATGGACAGAGCGTTGGTCTGAGGTTTATGCATTGGTCCGCTTGGGTACGGTCTCTTGACTGGCTAGATTTGTAAATTTATGCTCTCAGCTGTTAGTCCGGAGTCTTTTGCTTGGCCGTGAGTCTCGTTTAGTATTTATGTCTTTTCTAATCTGTAGCATCTCTTGGCGTCGGTTCGTCTCGTCGCACGGCTGCCGCCTTCACCCCGGCGCCAGCCAAAACATAAACCTCTGCGGCAGGTGAAGCGATATATGTATGATTTATTTCTACAGAGCGCTGGTCTGAGGTTTATGCATTGACTTGCTTGGGGTACGGTCTTTAATATGCGAAAATCTCTTCCGGGCAGTTGAGGATAGTGGGGTCGCCCTCTTTTACCAGATCGGTAGTGTTCCAGACGTTGGGCAGGATCTGGTTGATATAGAATCTGGCTGATAGGGTCTTGCCCAGATAGTAGTTGTAATCATAATGGTCTTTCTCCGTCTCGCGCAGATGCGACTGTGCGATCACGGCTTGTTCCAGCAGGAAGTGGGCGCCCAGCAATTGTCCGGTAACGGTCAGGATGCGGCGGGCGAAGCTGGCTACCAGGTCGATTTTTCCCTGTTGGAAATAGGCCAGAGTTATCCCCTGCAGTTCCTGATAGGAACGTAATGCTTTTCCGAGTTTGGCAAACTCGCGCCCGAACTCAGGACATGCTTGTTTATGAGCGGCAATAAAGTTATCGATATCCTGCAGCAGACCGGCAAAGGCTTGGCCTTTATGCAGGGGCCATTTGCGGGTGATCAGATCCATGGACTGGATGTAGTTGGTGCCTTCATAAAGGGAATTGATCTTGGTATCGCGCACTGCCCGTGCTGCCGGATAATCTTCGGTAAAGCCATATCCGCCGTAAGTCTGGATGGATTCGCAAATCAAGATCCAGGCTTCATCGCTGGTGTAGGCTTTGCAGATCGGGAACAGGCACTCCAGTCGGGCGAAGGCCCATTTTCTTCTGGCCAGATCGGGATCATTTTCACTGATATCTTGGTAGAAGTAGGCCTTCATGACCAGGGATCGAATTACTTCGGTGGTAGCTTTATTGAGCATCAGCATGCGTTTAACATCTTCATGCTGAATGATGGGGACGCGGTCGGCACGGGGATTGGTCAGGGGCCGGCCCTGGACGCGTTCACGGCAATATGTAGCAGCATTCCAGTATTCATTGGCGGCTACTCCTGCCGAGGTCAGGCCGCATTCCAGACGTTTGCCGTTCATCATCTGAAACATTTGCACCATGCCTTCGCCGTTGCCCTGTTCATCGGGGGGATTGCCGACCAGATAGCCACGGCAACGGTCATTATCACCAAAAGCCAGGGAAACGGTGGGACAGCCGCGAATGCCAAATTTGTTTTCGATGCCGGTGGTTTCCACGTCATTGGGCTCGGTGCTGCCGTCGTCATTGATCCAGAAGCGGGGGATGATAAACAGGGACAACCCTTTGGTACCGGCTTTGGCGCCGCTGATGCGGGCCAGGGTCAGATAAATGAAATTTTCAGCATGATCTCCGTCACCGGCGCTGATAAAGATTTTGCTGCCTTTGATTTTATATATTCCCGGTTCATCGGTAGGCAAGGCCCGGGTCAGGCCATCACCGACGTCGGTACCGGCGGAAGGTTCAGTGATACACATGCAGCCTTGGAAGCGTCCGTCCATCATGCCGGGCAGGAATTTTTGCTGCAGACAGGGGCTGGCATAGGTCTGGATGACTTTGAAAGCACCGGTGGTCAGGGCCGGATAATAGATGAAGGCAGGACTGGCAGCACACATCATTTCCGCCAGGGCCGCATATACGACTTCGGGCATGGTGCCGTCGGCATTCCGGTCAAAATTGGCGGTGCCCCAGCCCTGCTGCTGCAAATATTGATATACTTCTTTCCAGCTGGGAGGTCCCACCACCCGGCCATTGACGAGGCGGGGATGATTTATTTCTCCGTCATCATTGGTAGGGGCAATTACATTGGCGACCATGCGGTTCATTTGCTCCAACAGTCCATCGATATCGTCCAGACTGAGATCCTGATAGCGCTCGTAATTTAAAATATCTGCCAATGGCAGCCATTCTTTTAGAAGAAAACGAGCATCCCGAGGATTATAACTATATTTTGCGGTCATAATCAATTCCGCCTCTCTCCTGCATTTCGATAGTATAAGTTTAATCGTTTCTATTTTTGGTGACAAGAGAACCAGGCTTAGTGCTATTTGTGAGGATGGATATAAGGATTGCAGTACTTGCCGGGAGAAACTAAAATTATAAAGCTTTTTATAAGGCTATAAATGGGAGCATCTCCGGGGTTTATGTTTGAGGCTGCTTGGGACGGGTTTTTATACATGAAAAGTACATGAAAAGGCTTTATAAATAGTATAATCATGATATGAGACTTTTGCTTCTTATCGCGTTCGGTACTAGATGCCAAACGGCATCGTCGCTTTGCTATCGCTCAGAGTGACAGTATTGCATGATATTTTAATTATGCAAAAGCCTCATATATTAACTAAGGGAGGTTGATTTGATGCCTGAGATACAGCAGTTGCTGCAAAATCCAGCGATTTTATATCCGGTGCTTGTCTGGTCAATTGTCTGGAAAGGCCTGGCGCTGTGGCGGGCAGCCCGGTTAAGACAAGTTGGTTGGTACATTGCCTTGCTGGTGATCAATACGGTGGGCATTTTTGAGATTATTTATTTATTGGCTACCAATAAAAGGTACAAAGGAATGTTTTAAGGAAAAAGCAGTTCTCCCTTCGGGAGAGGCCTGCAGCAGAAACATAAATATCCCATCGCCGGTCTGACGACGGGATTTTTATGTCCTTGCCCAATAGAAAAGATTCTGTGATTAAAAATCACGTAGTGAAGCTTTATAGGTTGACCAACCTAATAAATCAAATACCACTCAATATCTCAGTGCTCCCTCAATGATCATGGCCGCGCCGATTATCCCGATGACAATACTGATCCAGCCGGACCAGGAAAAGGGATTAAAAAGAGCTGCTGCGCTCATGATAACTCCGACTGTGATTCTAATTATACGATCCGTATTGCCGATATTGCGATGAAATGAAAGATGCATTATAAATCACCTCCATCTTTAGTATGCGGGAAAGATACAATATTAATCGCTCTGCGGCTATTTTGTTTATACATGGTTTGACGTTGTGAATATGGTATTCTATGATAATAACAAGTGATGAAAATATAAACAGTGAGGATAATTATGGAAAATGATAGGAAAATAGCGGTTTTAATTGACGCTGACAATGTTTCAGAAAAATATCTTAAATTTATTTTTGATGAAATTTCCAACCACGGTACCCCTACCTACAAGAGGATTTACGGGGATTGGACCAAACCGCAGCTGGCTTCATGGAAAACAGTGTTGCTAAAATACTCGATCACCCCGATCCAGCAATACAGCTATACGACCGGCAAAAATGCCACTGATTCGGCTTTAATTATTGACGCCATGGATATTCTTTATTCCGGCCATGTGGACGGCTTTTGCATTGTATCCAGCGACAGCGATTTCACCAGACTGGCCGCCCGGCTCCGGGAAGCGGGCATGTATGTGATCGGGATGGGGGAGAAGAAAACGCCTATGCCTTTCATCTCCGCCTGTGAGTTGTTTAAATACCTCGAAGTCCTGGCATCGTTGCCGGCAGATACCGATCAGACCAGCAACAATGTTAAAACAGATAAACAAGACGTGTCCAAGGATGGCATGGCCAGCCTGGATGAGTTGATTGAAGTCATCAAAGTTATCGTGACCGAGAGTTCGGATGAAGACGGCTGGGCATTTTTAGGTGAAGTAGGGAAGAAACTCAACAAACGTTATCCAGATTTTGACACCAGAAATTACGGATATGCCAAGCTTACCCCCTTTATTTCATCCTTAAAACAATTTGAAATCCAGTCACGTAAATCCAGCCGTCCACACATCACCCACAAATACATCCGCAACAAATGAAGCAGGGGGACGGTTCTCTTGCTTCCGCTAGCTGCGTTAACCCAACAGAGAACCCAACAGAGGGACGTTCTTTTTGTTGGCCTCTAAATAACTAAACAGGCCAACAAAAAGAACGTCCCTCTGTTGGGTCAATTAACCCTTACTTTTAGCAGCATCCAGCTCCTTTAGGGCTTTGCGGTCGGGTTTGCCCACCTGGGTACGGGGCAGCGCATCGATGAATTCAATATATTTGGGCACTTTATAACCGGTCAGTCTCTCCCGGCAAAATGCCATGAATTCCTCAGCTGTACCAGTTTCACCCGGTTTCAACACGATGTAAGCCTTGGGTGATTCGCCGCGTTTTTCATCGGGTACGCCGATACAGCAAGTTTCCAGAACTTTGGGATGGGCATACAGTACTTCATCGATATCACGGGGATAAACGTTGAAGCCGGAGCAGATGATCATATCTTTTTTACGGTCGACGATGGTGAAAAATCCGTCTTCGTCCATTGTGGCGATATCTCCGGTATAGAGCCATCCGTCTCTAATAGCATTGTCGGTTTCTTCCGGGTTGTTCCAGTAACCGGACATGACCTGAGGGCCTTTTGCGATTAATTCTCCCGGTTCGCCGATGGGCATGTCGCTGGTGCCGGTTTCCAGATCGACGATGCGGATATCTACGCCGGCCATCGGGACACCAACCGTACCAACTTTTCGCTTGCCCACCGGATTTACCGTCAATACGTTGGATGACTCCGACAGGCCGTATCCTTCAACAATAGTTCCGCCGGAGAGCGCTTCGAATTTTTTAATTGCTTCAACCGCAATAGGGGAAGAACCGCCCACAATTACTTTAATTGATCCGACATCGTAATTGGGCGTTTCGGGATGATTATTGATGCCAATGATCATGGCCGGTACACTGGCCCAAATAGTTGGACGGTGCTTTTTGATGGCCTCCAGGATGTTCAGGGGATTGGTCGGATCGGGAACCAGTACCATGGTTCCTCCCGATACCAGGCATACGTTTATATTGGTGTTTTCTCCGTATATATGATAAAGAGGAATGGCGGCCAGAGTTCTCATATCGTTCAAAGGGCAGCCGGCGGACATACAGATGGTGGTTTGGTAAGCCATCGCCAGGACATTGGCATTGCTGAGGCAGCAGCCTTTCGATACTCCCGTGGTCCCACCGGTATACTGCAACATGGCCAGGTCTTCAGGAAAAACTTCAACTTCGGGTTCGGAGAAATCTGCCAAACTTTGAATGGCTTCGGTAAAATCGATCTTTGCCGAGCAGGGTTTGACTTCGATCGGCATATTCATCAATTGTACGGTCAGTATTTTTTCAAATTTATAATCACCTGATTCATGAAGGTCAATGACATTGCCGGAAAAGGCAGCCATTACGACGACGACTTTGGGGGCGCTGTCCTTGAAAGTGTGTTCCAGCTCATGTCGGGTGTACTGGAAATTGGTGGGGACCAGTACGGCGCCGATTTTCATACAGGCTTGGAAACCAATTGCATATTGGGGGATGTTGGGCATCATGAGGGCTACCCGGTCGCCTTTTTCCACGCCCACGCTGTGCAAATAATTGGCCAGGCCGTTGGCCAGCATATTGACAGTACTGTAGCTGAGTTCCAAATCGTTGATGATCAAATAAGGTTTGTCGGGGTAGTCCATAACGTTGCGGCGGAACAATTCCTTGAGAGGAATTTTGGGGAAATTAAATTCTACCGGTACCTGGGGATCATAACTATTGTGCCATACCCTTTTTTCCATCTTTCACCATCTCCCTCAAATATTATATTAATATTATTTATATCATAACATTAATTTCCATACCATGTAGAATAAAACATGAACCCAACAGAGGGACGTTCTTTTTGTTGGCCTCTGGTAACTAAACAAGCCAACAAAAAGAACGTCCCTCTGTTGGGTTAAAAGAACGTCCCTCTGTTGGGTTTGTTGGGTTCAGACCCCATTTTACGAGCGCATAGTTACGCATAATAGAGTAAGTCTAAGAAAAAGAGGTTATTGCTGTGACTGAAAAAAACACCATCATCTTTGCCGATGGACAAAAGATCGAAAATCTGGAGGAAATAAATCTAATTGCGGCGAGCAAACATATGAAGATTCTCATTAACGAGGATAAGATAGTGCTGGTCAGGATTTCCTCACCGGCTGAAAATAAATAACCCAATAGAGGTCGCCTTCGGCTCCTCAGGATGACAAAACATGTACTTTTCCAGTGGTCTCGGACTAAACAGGCCAACAAAAAGAACGTCCCTCTGTTGGGTCTGTTGGGTCATAGTTCATCTACTATTTTTTGCAGCTGTTTGATGACTGCTTTTTTGTCCGCCTGGTTTTCTTTATAAATTAAACTCAAATAGTCCCAAAAGGCCGCCGTCATATTGCTTTCATTGATGGCAAAAACAATGTATGGTTGGGATGTCTTGATAATAATGGCACCCAGGTCTTCTTTTACATAGAGCCGGTATTCGTAATGTCGGTTTTCTTTGTTAATGCAAAACTGATAGTTGTCGTAGCGCTGCAGTAACTGTATGATGTTTTCCAGGTGCAGCTTAAATTCTTCGGGCCGATAAAATATTTTGGGTGTTTCCTGTAATCCGGCGAATCCCACTTCTACTTTTCCTGCTTTAATATCCTCAATATCAGGCAACTGTACGATTTCATAAAAACGATCTTTCAAGAGGCTGTTATCGAAATTGATGCGGCGTTGGTGGAAATACTCCATAATTTCTTTTTTGAACGGTTCATCGGTCCGGTTGAGCATGTCCGAGGCTACTGATGCAGGTATGGTAGCCAAAGAGAGAAAGCCTGCTTTGATGATCGCGTCAGCAGATTCCTTTTCAAATTCATTGATGGTGGCCAGAAACTCCAACCGCTCATGGGGAGTAAAAATACGCATCAGCGGCTTGCATAACCGCAGATAACAATTATATTCTTCAGCCAGCACATCGACTGCTCCGGTATCTTTGAGTAATAAATTAACCGCCTTGTTTTTCATGTTTTCGATAGAAGTGGAGGTTACGGCGGCGATCCCGGGCGCCGCAAACAAAGTCCGCTGGAAAACACCGTCTCTTTTACGGGGATAATAAAAGGGTTCAATGGAACCGGTCATATAAAGCGGCAACCATTTTGTCAGACCTTCCAACATTTCATCAAAATTGCGGTTGATGGTATGGATCATCTTGATGCGGTGACCCCGCATAACAATGCCGGACATTAAATTCGCCCAACTGGCTTGAAAAGATAAATCCTCGGTCAGCCAGTCGATTGATTCATCGCTGTACAACAGCAGGGTGGTTGGCTGCTGTGATTCCAGCACCATTGACAAGAAGCCCAGAACCGCATCGCGTTTCCCCTGATTGCCATAAAACAAGGCAACATCGGCTTGCATCGCTTCAGGCTCTGTGGAGGGGAGACGTTGCTGACTGGCAGGCTTTTTGAATTGCACTTTTGCCATACCATCCAGAAATCCATTAATGGCATCGGTTTCTTTGTCTCCCGGGTCCAACAGCCAATGATAAATGGCCTCAGCCGTCAAATCAGGACTTTGCAGCAGCACAGCCGGTTGCTGTAGGGCCTCCAGCAACGCTTTTTTTTGATATTCTTCTGTAAACTGGCGGGCCAAATAAGCGGCCATGTTTTTTAAATAATCTGCTTCTTTAACCAGCTTTCTTTCTCCCCGGCGCAACCGGCTGATATGTGAGGCATCCAGAAAAGTATGTTGAGCAAGGGATCGGTTGCTGGTTTTTGTAATATTCATCAAGAAATCAAGCTTTTCATGAAACTCCATTTTAATCACCCCAGGCAAATATTTTAGGGCTGTATATTATTATTCAAACATCAAGACACGAATCATGTCAACATATTTGACAATGACAAATCCGGTGCAGATAATATTTCTTCCTCGCTTTCCAGTATATTTAAGGTGAGGTGGTGTTTGTGCAATACAGGTTAAAAATGAAAACTGGATTTTTTGAAACCACAAACTATAATCTTTCCGCATTTATAGGCGGTATCGAGCTATTTCCTGCCGAAGATAAAACCAAAGCCAAGATATACGTTCCGGAAAATGATTTGATTACCATAACGTTGATCAGGGAAAAGAACTCCGAAATTGAAATCAAAACCCGCCATCAGATTTTCACTGGCATTTTTACCGAAGATATCGATTTACGGGATGTATACCATGACATAAGAAAGCATATCAACAAAGATGTATTTTATGTGGAAAAGTAAGTATCATTGGTATTCCCGCAAACCTTCGAGCCCGTTCTTGACTTGATAGAAACAAAATTATTTATATACATACAAACGTTTTTTACTACCGTAACATATATATTTTAGGGGGAGAGGATAAGTAAGATGAGAGGTAGATTCTATTCACAAAACAAACACCAAAAACGTAAAGGCAATTATTGGTTCAGACGCATTATTTCCCTGATATTGGCTATATTATTGATATTTACATCTCTTCCTCCCTTGTCGGCTTATGCCCAAATTGAGCCGAATATTGGCTTGGAAGCAACAACCACAGAGGATACTTCCGGTCAGATCTTATGGGCATCTTCGGATCCGCTGCTGGCTCCGGCAGAACCCCCCTCTGTCGAAACGTCTGCGCTATCTGATGCTTCCTCCTCGGAGGTGATCATAACTCAGGATACGGCTCCAATCCAGGCCGAAACGACAACAGCTGAAGAAACCCCTCCTGCTGATACGACCCCCCCGCAAGGTTCAAATGTAACGGCAGAAACTTCTGCGCCTGAAGATGCAACCCCTGCGGATGAGACGACCTCTTCAGAAGATACAGTTGTAACACCAGCCCCGGCCGAAACACCTACCGATGACCAAACGGTTGAGCTGGCAGAAGATACATCCACAGAGGAACCAACTGCGCCCGCAGAAGACCCGTCCAATGCAGAGCCGGTAGATAATCAAGAGCCGGTTGGCGGGCAAGATTCCATTGTTGCAGAAGAACCGGCTGCCCCAGAAGCTACAACCACCCCCGAAGATGAATCAAATCTGGAAGATACAAGCGCTCCGGAAACTGAAGTGGCTGAAGAAGCTGCTCCAATCCCGGAGGAAATTCCGTTGATGACTCCCATGATGGTTCCAATGGGCAGCACCATTGATACGGCCGAAGCAATAGCATTGGAAACAGATTTCACGGTTTCGCCATTCCCTGCCGTGACAACACGGTATTATGTTTTTACAATTCCTTCCGCCGGGTATTACGAGGCTTCCTACACAACTGCCCTGGGCAATGCAGAACTGTATCTGCAATTGATAGGGCTTACCGATGGGAACCAGGAAACCCTTGCTTATTCCGGAACGGCAAGCAAGGCAGGTTATTATTTTACCGCTGCCGGTACGTATTATCTTGGCGTGTCAAACAACGGCACAGAGGACGATGTTACGTTGCGGGTCGAAAACGCACCCATGCCAATCTCCGGTACGTTTTCTGCTCCGGGCAGTATTGAGCTCGATACGGCCTATATTATAAATCAACTGGGCAACACAACGAATTATTTTACCTTCACGATTACATCGCCCGGATATTATACAGTTTCCTATGAAGCTGCTGCAGGTGTCGATCTTGAATTGATCTTTGGCAACTTGTCAGTTGATTATTTCAATTATCTTAAACAGCATCAAGATGGTGTGCTGTTTTACAATTTTGAAAGCCCGGGGACGTACGAGCTATCATTGAGAAACAACGGCGCCAGCGGCAGCGTTACCTTCACGGTCCATGAGATGACAACTCCGCCGCCGGTCACAGTCGACGGTACCATTACTCCGTCCACAACTGCGGGCACAACAGGTGGAACGACACTGGCTCTGGCAGATGGTGATTATGATGTGAAGATTTACAGCTTTACTGCAGAGGCCGGCAAACGCTACA
>JAAYCZ010000377.1 GCA_012729495.1 Syntrophomonadaceae bacterium
TGGCGGATGGAGTACAATCATCTGCGTCCCCATTCGTCGCTCGGCAACCTTACCCCAGAGGAGTATGCAGCAAAGCTGGCTGGTGGTTACTAACATTTCACCTGGTCGAACTTTGGGGGCAGGTCAATACGATTAAAAGCTATGCTGATAAACTAGATGATATTTCTTATGATGTAAAAGCTATAAAAAGCAAAATAGACATTATGTAATTAATATAGCTAATTTTACCTTGACATAGGCTTGTGTTCTGCTATAATATGCGAAGGAACGCAGGCGCTCCAATTTTAAAGGAACGCAGACGCTCTAATAAAAAAACCTAGTAATATCAATGGTATCTTGGAGGCTTAGCTCAGCTGGCTAGAGCGCATGCTTCACACGCATGAGGTCGATGGTTCGAGCCCATTAGTCTCCACCAAATCAATATAATCCGAACCTAAAGCCAGTCGGCGATGGGTTCGGATTTATTGTTTTATTAAAAGACATCGGGATATAGCAAAAAAGGCGGGCGGCCTGTCAAGAGCAAGTAAATGAGCTTCGCTCACTCTTGACAGGCCGCCCGCCTTTTGCTTTGTGGTCATCAAGGGATGGAAGCCCACAAATGGACTTCCATCCCTAATTTCAATTTAGGTAGTACCGCTGCTCTCTGGATGCTTTTCCTTCCAGTCCTCCAGAGCCTTTTGTCCTTCCTCACTTTCATAGTACGCTTGCATTACCGGCAAGAGGCTTCTTGCCAGCGATTCAATCGCATAATCGGGAATCTCCATGCCGCTGTTGGGCTTCGGCGCCTCCGACTTTTTCATTATTTGGCCCTCCGCGCTGCATATTCAATTTTCAAGGTACAAATCAATCCCGTTCAAACCGTCCTTTCTGCGGCGTCTGCCACTGCTGGATTTCCCGCCGCACTTCCGGCGGGATTTTGCTTACGAATTGCCGAAGCTGCTCATTTTCCTGTTTCAGTTTTGCGGCCTCAAGCTGCTTCTTGATGCTGCTATCGTCTTTTACCTTTTCCTTCAACCCCGCGTTTTCCTGTGTCAGATAGTCAATGGCTGCCTGATACTTCTTCATCTGCCCCAAATGACTTTCCAGACGGGAGAAATAAGGAACGACCATCGCAAGAATTTCCTCCCGCTTTTTCCCAGCGTTCATCACCGTGATTTCAGACAGCGCCTTTTCGATGGATTTCTGCTGCTGTGTCAGCGTGATCGACTGCTTGAACAGCCATGTGGGGATGTGCTTTCGCTTGGTGACAAGGGCGCTCTCGCCCCGTTTGAGAACGGGGAACTGCTTTTTCATGTGGGCGTGGAACTCGTCCTGCCATTTGGATAGCTGCGCCCGGTTACCCAATATCTCCTTCGCGGACAGTCTGCCATCCTCAGTGATGGGCGTAAAGCAAAGGTGCAGATGCGGCGTCTTTTCGTCCATGTGAACGACGGCGGAAAAGATATTGCCCCGCCCGATCTTTTTCTCCATAAACGCCACGGCCTCGGTGAAGTAGGTCTGAATTTCTTTCCGATCCCTGCCTTTGAAGAACTCTGGGCTGGCGGTGATGATGGTGTCTACAAACATGGTGCTGTCTTTGCGGGTCTTACAGCCCGCAGCCTTGATGCGGCTGTCTATCTCTTTTCGGTACTTCTGTGTCGGCTGGACAATATGAAAATTGTACTTGCTCTTACTCATGTCAATATCCGGGTTGCTGGCGTATTTCTCTTTGGTGCGCTCGTGGTGCGCCTCCAAAGCGCCTGCAGGCCCCGCCTTGTGTTTGGCAAACCGTAAAATCGCGTGCTGTGCTTTTTGCGCCATTGTACCTCCTTGTAGAAAAATAGAACCCCGTTTCCGGGGTATTGAATGGTTTTATACTGCCGACCTATTTTTGAGGCTGAAAAGCCCTGTAAAATCAAGCCTTTCCAGCCTCAACTTTTCTACTCTCCGCCCGTTTTTTTCGGGCGTATTCGGCCTTTTGCTTTTTCTGCATCTCATACCCGCAGACAGCGCAGTATTTGGCGTTATTGGATGTGGAAGAAAACGCCTTGCCGCAGCGAACGCACCGCTTTAAGGCACTTTTCTGAAACAAAGCCGCTTTCAACCCTTTCCCTTCCTTGTGCTTTAGCAGCACATGACGGAAGTACTTGCAGCAGACGGAATAGGAAATACTCTGCGGACAGGTCACTTCCTCGCCCCTATCCAGATAGAGGCAATTCCTGTTGTCGTTGTAGCTGCACAGGCTTTGGATAAGCCTCACCGCCTCCCGGCGCTGCTTGTCCGTCATGCGCGGCAAGGAGTCGTTAGGCCCTCGCTCAATGGGCGGTAAATCCTTGATGTTGAACATTCACACCTCTTTCTTTTGATTTTCGGGCAGCAAAAAGCCGCGCCCGTCATTTCTGACTGCGCGGCTTATTCCTTGCCCTTATATTCCTTCAACTTCTTTTTGACAGCCTCTATCCGTTTGATGACCCCGCTGTGATTTTTGTACCCCAGCTTGTCCGCAACCTCCACATAGGAATATCCGTCCTGCCGGAGCTTAACGATCTGCCTGTCTTTGTCTGAAAGCGTGGCGAGAAAGCGTTCCGCAAAATCCTTTGCGATTACATACGTCTCCACATTCTGCGTGGCGTCGGGGATATAGAAGATGCTGCCGTCCTCGTCCTCCTCAATCAATTCTTCCAGCGAAACCGTCTGTACATTCTTGGAGCGGGTATGATACCATTTCCGCTGAAAATCAATGCGGACATTGGTTTGCCACGGTTCAAAGTCCTCGTCGCAGGGCATTTCACGAACAACATCTAAAAGGGACTGCCAGCCTTGTTCCTCAATGGCCCGTTTGACTACCTTACTGAAAAGCGCCTGTATGTACTCCGGGTCAGCGAAGGGAATCTGCGTACCCGGCTTCATACGAAAAAGCGCCTGTACGCCCCAACCCGTTTCTTCTTCAATGAGTTGTGCCCAAAGCGGCAGAGCGTAGGACAACCGCCATACCGGGGAATAGCCGGTGTAATGCTCTTTCCAACCGCCAAACCCGAAGTGCGGAAACGCCAGCGAAGCGGAAGCGTCCATGATCTCACTGAGAAATGCGTCGCCGGTTAGCAAGTCCATCATGGATTCTGATGCAGAGACTTCAGAGAGGCAGCGCGGCAGGGCGTTCAGTGTGGGGCATCTAACAATGAGGTCTGGCGGCAAGAGATAGACGAGGGGCAGATAGAGTATGTTGCTGTCGAGGGGGAATTGGATAAGCATGGGGAAACCTCCTTTCCAAAAGAATAATATGGCCATCTATCTATTTACGACATAAGTATATACCAAATGCTCCTATAATTCAAAAAATATTTTAGATGATAAAAAACCTCCCTGCTATTTCAGCAGGGAGGCAGCGATAATAAGTCGATTATTTTAAAAGCTCGTCATATGTCGTACCAAGTGCATCCCTAATCCCGCGAAGCTGTGTCGCTTGAATATGTTGGATACCTCGCTCAATTTTAACAAGCGTTTCCCTCGTCATCTCAATACCGTCAAGTTGTAAAAGCCGAACCAATTCCGTTTGACCTATGCCCTTCGCCAGTCTGATTCTTCGGATGTTTTCACCAATATGGATTTTATCCTGCTTGATCTTCTGTGTATTCATAACGCCCTCCGAAAAGAACCAAAATTAGTCCTTTATGTATTGATTGTAGGGGCGTTCGCTGTTATAATGAGACTGGTATTAGTCCAAAAGAATAATGCGTATAAACTGCAGTTGAGATTGACCGATACCTGTTTATGCTGTATTATGATAAATAACAGAGTTGAAAACAAGGCAAAGCCGTCGAAAGACGGTGACGCAAAGCTACAGGGCCTATTCCGGAAACGGTGGTCGCCAGCTGCAACACATTGGCTGATCAATTTCCCTACGCTTTTGCGTGGGGCAATTTTTTGTATAACTAAAACCTACGAAATATGAATATGGCGGTGAAAAAATGAAATGTCGTTGTTTGTGTGTGTATATGGTCATTATACTCGCGCTATTGATTTCTGTACCTGCGTATGCGGTCAATGCTGGAGAATATGAGCTTGAAGAGCTTGGCCTTACTGTTTCAATGCCGTCTGACTATGTTGTTTTTACAAGAAATATTAGTGCTAATGATCCTAATTTGAGTGCATATGGTTTGACTAAAGACGGCTTGTCATCCCTTATGCTCGAGAGAAATATTTATCTTAATGGGTGGGACGAGGACGTAACCCAAGAGATAATTATAACAATGATTGACAGCCCGCTTGTCGACTTTAACCTATACAGCGATACAACACTCACAACGATGGCAACATCTTTTGAATCTGAATATGCGAATATAGGCGTCACAGTAATCAAGTCAGAAATCTATCAACAGGATCAAGCCAAATTCCTGAAAATCTATACTAGTCAACCAAACGGCGATTCAACGGCATATGGCCTTCAATACTATACCGTATATGCTGATAAGGCGATCAATATTACCCTACAGTCATATTCGGGACAAATTATATCATCACAAGAATCTACATTGAAAAGTATTGTTGATACCGTTCATTTCGACACAGAGTCTCAGTTCAATCCACCTCCCGCCCAAACAGAAGCCTTCACATACACAGATCCAACAAGCGGCATGATTTTTACAGTTCCCGCCAACTGGATTGAAGAACCTATGTTGAAGGAACGCGAGTTTATTGATGTTAAGTTTGTCTCAAACTTAGAAGAAGGTCTGGCCATCATTTTTGCAAGCGCGGACATGCTCAGCGATGGTTTCTTGGAGGAATCTGGGATGTCAGGATTTGAGAAACTGCTGGTGTCTCGCAGTGATCTGGATAATTCTATTCTAACAAAAGCAGACGTAGCTGCGATGTATGGCGAATCCGAGAGCGCCGTGTCCATGGTTACCTACGGCAATAAAGAGTATTATATTTTTGAGACCGTGCAGTCTGGCTCTGCGTATGGAATGACCATGAAAGTTCCCATGACTATTCTTATGCGCTGTGAAAATGGCTATATGTATATGTTCCAATTTAACGGGGCAAAAGACAGTCCATACTTTGCTGACTATGAGAATCTTGTAAGTAGCGTCAAGTACCCTGTATTTGAAGATGACGAAGCAGTAAGAGATCAAGTCCTTGGGGCCTATCTCCTGCTTGCAATTATAGTGCTGATTGCTCTCGGCCTCATAATTGTTTTTATTTGCCGGTCTGCAATCAAGAAGAGGGCTATCCAAAAAAAGCATCAAGCTGCTCCTGCCATAATGGAGGAAGCTACTCTCAGAACAGTACCAGAGACTCCACAGGAAATAGCAAAAGAAGTTATTCCTCCGGGGTTCCCAACAAAAGAGCCTGATGTCGAGCCGACGACAGCATCTTTGACTGAACAACCAGAAGTGCCAAGTAGTGATCCGGTCTCTTTTTGCCATCGATGTGGCAACAAACTTATGACGGGCAGTCTGTTCTGCAATAAGTGCGGAACGAAAATTCCTACAACCAAAGAATAATTAAGAGGGGGAGCAAAAGATGTCTTATGAATTATTTGAGCAAGGCCCTGCGGCATACGTTCCGGTTATTCTGGTTTCGCTTGTAGTAACCTTGGTAGCATACGGTGCGTTTCCGCTGATTTTTGCAAGAACACGAAAGAAAGCCATCACTAAAAGAAAGTACAATGTGCTTTGCTATTGCTTCAATGCCCTGGTGATGATACTGTTTATTGCAATAAACGGTGAGCCATCCTCTGGTGCCCCCTACCTTTTGTGGACATGGGTGTTCTCCGCCTCTGGACTTAAGACATTGAAGAGTCGTGGCGTTTTAGAGGGATTTCAGGTATTTGATTACACCAAGACCTCTACATCTCAGACAAGTCAAGTAATGGGTTCTGATATCTCATTGGAAGCCAATGATAAAACTGAAACGCCCCCAGTACAGGAAGAAAAACCTCCAATCAGGTTTTGTCGGAAATGTGGTTGTGAACTGATCGCAGGCAGTGAGTTTTGTAGTAAGTGCGGCGTACCGATAGTGAAGGAGTGATGTATGTGAAGTGCCAAAAATGCGGTTATGCACTACCGGACGACAGCGAATTCTGCCAGTATTGTGGTAGTAAGTTATATGTAGCTGATGAAAACATCGCTGTACCCGATATACCAATTGCAGAGTTGCCGGATTCAGCAGATGTGCAGCAACCAAGTCAAGAGTCCTCAACCGCATCTGATATAGAGGATGCTCTTCCGCCGCAAAAAGAAAGCGAATCTGCCAGCAGCGCTGCTGTGCCAGAGAATCATGATACTGCGCCAACTCTCGACATCAGCGGTTTGAAGGCAACTCCAAATGAAACACCTGTTGATAATCACAAAAAGAAGTTTTGCAAATTCTGTGGTGGGCTCATTGACACAGATACAAAAAAATGCTCTTCTTGTGGAAAACAATTCTTTAGGTTTCCCAAAAGAATTGTTGGCATAATAGCATTGTTAATTGTATTTGTTGCGCTTACCGGATTAAATATCTATCAGTATGTTAGCAATGATGCGACAATATCTGATTTAGAGCAACAAATAGAAGCCAGAGATTCAACTATTTCCACACAGGGATCTACTATTGCGACACAAAAAAGCAAGATTGCTGGATTGGAAGATAAGGCTGAATACTATGATGAGATTTGTTCCTTTCTAAGCCGTGGCAACATAGGTTATGCAGCAGATAATTTTAAGTCAAGCGACAGTATCATACTCGTAAGAAAAGGCGAAACAAATCGGAAGTTTACATTAACTGCATACTGGAGCAACGGCGGAACCGTATCAACTTCATACTCCAGTTTTCTTGTTGCCGGAGTATCGTTTGACAACGATAACTGGTCTAGATCAACGACCATGACAATAAATCCAAGAGCCGAAGGAATTAATGTTATTACTTTTACAAACGATGTCGATTCAAAGACATTTAAAATAATGATAATAGTCACCGAATAGAATTGCTAACCAGATGTATGCATACTTGACCGCGTCATTGTATACCCGCTACCACTCTCTGAAAGCGAACAGGCTTTTTGCTCATTACCATTCGCAAAAACCTGTCCGCTTTCCTGCCGAGCAAAAGGAGTGTGTCCATCATGCGACACCCTCATTTTACCCGTCAGCCGTGGCAGCAGGTATAACACACTACACCTTTGTTCCAAAGGTTGTGTGCCAAAGGGAGGCCCTGCCCCCCTTTGGATACCCCAACGGTTTTATCGGAATGTGGCCACACTTCGCATTTTTGCTTGTGCGCCCCATCCTCAAAACCCGTAAAAAGAGAAGGAATATCTGCCCATCCATTTGGCAGATATTCCTTCTCTTTTTATTGTCGGCTGTGCACAGCCGACGCATTGATTTCATTCCGATAAAATCAATGCAAAATATTCTAATTATGGATTGACGCACAATCATATTTAGAATATAATGAATGAAAAGGGGGCGGACATTTTGAGTGAAACAGGCGACAGATTGCGAAAGTTGCGCGAAGGCTTGGGCGTATCACAGGCAAAGCTGGGTGAACTGGCGGGCATGACGCAATCGACCATCAACCGCTATGAAACCGGGTATTCTGCCGCGCCGCTCAAGACCTTGCTTTGGTATGCAGATTATTTTGATGTTTCTATGGATTACCTCTGCTGCCGGACAGACAAGCCGCAAGGCAAGCTGTATGAATTCAAACCGAGAGTGCTTGAAGATAATAAAGAAATGAAGCAGTTTGTGGAGATGTGCTTCGACCCGAATTCTCCCATGAACGACAAACTCAAAAAGACAATTATCGCAATGCTTGGGGAGGTGGAAACATGAGCGAGAGCAACAAGCTGCAAATCTATGATGAGAAGCCAATCCGCACCGCATGGGATGCAAAAAAAGAGGAATGGTTTTTCTCCGTTTCGGATGTCGTTCAGGCGCTCACCGACAGCGCTGACCCCAAACAGTATATAAAGAAAATGCGCTCCCGCGACCCAGAACTTGCAAGCAAGTGGGGTACAATTTGTACCCCGGTTGAGATGATTGCCGCTGACGGCAAAAAGCGAAAAATACAAGCCGCCGACACGAAAGGGCTGTTGCGTATCATTCAGTCGATACCTTCGCCCAAAGCAGAACCTTTCAAAATGTGGCTGGCGCAAGTCGGCGCAGAACGCATAGATGAAACCATTGACCCGGAGCTGGCGATTGACCGTGCGCTTGAAACCTATCTGAAAAAGGGTTACAGCGAGGAATGGATTCACCAACGGTTAATGTCCATCCGCGTTCGTAATGACTTAACCGCCCAATGGGATTCACACGGCATAGAGAAGGGCCGCGAGTATGCGATTTTAACCGACGAAATCACAAGAGCATGGGCAGGCATGAACACCAGACAATATAAAAATCTCAAGGGTTTGAGAAAAGAAAATCTGCGCGATAACATGAGTGATCTGGAGCTTGTGCTGAATATGCTTGCCGAGGCTACAACCACAGAACTAACTAAAGCGCATGACCCTCAAGGATTAACTGAAAACCAGTGCATAGCAAGGCGTGGCGGCAAGGTTGCCGGAGACGCTCGAAAAGCCATTGAAGCAGATACGGGGACACCGGTAATCACAGCAAAAAATGCGATGGATTTCACCCATGTTATAGAGTTGGTCGGTGAAGCTACTGATGAGAAGGACAAGCCGGGAGGTGAGGACAAATGAAAGCAGTCATCTACGCCAGGTATTCCTCCGACAGCCAGCGAGAAGAAAGCATCGAGGGACAAATCCGCGAATGTAACGAGTATGCGGAACGCAATGGCATCACAATTATCGGCACATACATTGACCGCGCTCTTTCCGCGAAAACTGCGGACCGCCCGGAGTTTCAACGCTTAATCAAAGATAGCGCCAAGGGCATTTTCGATGTGGTTCTTGTCTGGAAACTCGACCGCTTTTCCCGCGACCGCTATGACAGCGCACACTATAAGCACGTTCTGAAACAAAACGGCGTGAAAGTGGTTTCGGCCAAAGAGAACATATCCGACGGGCCGGAGGGCATTATTCTCGAATCCATGCTTGAGGGCATGAACGAGTATTACTCCGCCGAATTGTCTGTAAAGATACATCGTGGACAAAAGGAAAACGCCCTCAAGGGCAAGAACAACGGCGGCGGTATTCCTCTCGGCTACCTGTTGGGCGACGAGCAGAAGCTAAACATCGACCCGCAGACCGCGCCGCTTGTAGTGGAGATTTTCAAGCGATATTCCGAAGGCGAGACGGTGCGCTCCATCGTTGATGATTTGAACAGCCGCAATCTGAAAACGAAGCGTAACCGTCCGTTCTCCATGAACAGCTTTAACGCTTTGCTGAAAAACCGCAAATACATAGGCGAGTATCAGTATCAGGATGTTATCATTCCGGGCGGCGTTCCCGCCATTGTGCCGGAAGATCTGTTTTATCGGGTACAGCAGCGCATGGAGAAAAATAAGCGCGCCCCGGCAAGGGCAAAGGCAGAAGATGAGTTCCTGTTGACTACCAAATTGTTCTGCGGCCAATGCGAGCGTATGATGGTGGGTGAAAGCGGAACGAGCCGCACAAAGAAAGTGCACTACTACTACAAATGCGGCAACGCCAAGAGGAAGAAAGGTTGTACGAAAAAGGCGGTCAAGAAAAACTGGATAGAGCGCGTCGCAGTCCTCATGACCGTCAACCGCGTATTACGGGACGAGGAAATCGACAGGATCGCGAATGACCTTGTTGCCATGCAAGACCGCGAGGACACGATGCTCCCCGTTCTGCGTCAGCAGCTTGCGGATGCTGAAAAAGGCATTGAGAATATGCTGAACGCCATCCAGCAGGGCATCATCACTGCATCGACAAAGGCGCGACTGGAAGAATTGGAAGCGCAAAAATCCGATTTAGAGGTCAGCATTTTGCAGGCGCAGCTACAAAGACCGCGATACTCAAAAGAGCTGGTTGTGAATTGGATCAGTCAGTTCAAGTACGGCGATGTAAACAGCCGCGAATACCAACGGCGCATTATCGACACCTTTGTAAACTCAATATATGTCTTTGATGATAGGTTGGTCTTTACCTACAACTTCAAAGGCGGTACACAGACGATCACCCTAAAGGATATTGAGGAGGCGTTTGGTTCGGATTTGGTTGGTATGTCTCCACCAAAAAAGTCCTGAAACCCCAATGGTTTCAGGACTTTTCTTTTTTGCCTGATATTTCATTTGTTAGTAACGTGTTAGTAACCGTTTGCTTTTTGTTTTTGAGCCGTCAGATTTGGTTTCTGCGTGACCTGCCCCCAAAGTTCGACCAGGTGAAATGTTAGTAACCACCAGCCAGCTTTGCTGCATACTCCTCTGGGGTAAGGTTGCCGAGCGACGAATGGGGACGCAGATGATTGTACTCCATCCGCCA
>JAAYCZ010000378.1 GCA_012729495.1 Syntrophomonadaceae bacterium
AAATACAGCGTAAATCCCAAAAATGAGGCATTTAAGAACGCGCTCGAAAAGACATTTCCGGTGTTGAGCTTACCCGAAAATACTGAGCTGCCAAGGGCTGACAGGCCGCTGGGCTGATTAAAAATTACGGTCTCCAGCGGGGTCAAGCCAAACAGTTTGGTGCACATATCTATAAGTGCCTGGATCGGCCAGGCTAAAAGCGAGCCCCACCACTCTGTCTTACCCGTGCTACTGTCTATTTCCGCCAAAATGTTGGCGTTTGCCGATGCTACGGTTATCTGCTGCAGGGTATTTCTGGCTAAAGTAACTATAGCGTCATTGATTTGGATCAGAAGATTGATGAGCGTCGGCGCAACCATAATGATGATCAATGCGACCACACATTTTTGGATCGTGCTTATAACCGATGCTTTTACGCCCTCGTGCTGCGTGTACATATACTGATAACCACACCGGATAAGCGTGTAAAATATGAAGACTCCGCTGAGCGACGCCAATATACGATACCAAAGCATTAGCACCGGCCAATGCAGATTTTTTAATGATGGGGCGGTACCCGTTACTTTTTTTGCAGCCATCTCATTCTCGTACAGCAGCTGCATATCTGCTGTCAGTTTCCCGCAGCTGACATATTTTGTGAACTCGTTACCGCTCGGCGTTTTAAATGATATTTGCCACAGCTCGCCCTCTTTTGGCGAGGCAATGCCTTTGATTGATTGGTATTTTGTCTGAGATATGAGAATCTCGCCAGAGACATCACTGGCATAAGTTGTGGCGACTGTGTTGGTGGCCTTGTTTTGTACTGTGATGATCATGTTTTGCCGCATAAACGCGTTGGGCCTGAAATTGTCCCAGCTGATTTTTATATCCGAGCCGGTCCAGGATAATTTTGTTGCAAATTTGGCCCCGTCTGCCTCCTCTGTTTGTGCGAACACGGGGGAGACATTGGCAAAGAGGATAAATATGATAGCAATAGTTGCAAATATCTTTTTTAGCATCGGCTCCCCCCCTAATCATAATTCTGTGGATTGCGCCAGACATCTTCCAACACGCAGGATGATTCTTTTGTGATGGTGTCCAGTTTGTAAAAATAAAGTCTTTGTATGCGGGGTTTGACAGTTACCGTAGCAATAGCTCTTTTTCCATTAGCATCAGCGTCTATGATGGTGCTGCCTGGGGCAATAAATAAATAAGCCCAGCGACCGAGCTGCGTTTCTCCTAGGTTTACTGCACTCGACTTATCCATCGTAACGGCATATTTGCGGGCTGTTTCATCCGCGACATCCTGAGCAAAAATCGCTGCCGTTCCCCATAAAAAGAGAGTTATAAGCCCATAGACAAACAAGAGAAAAATCGGTAATGCAAGGGCAAATTCAACAATCACTTGCCCCCGTTGATCTTTTAAGATAATCGTAAGCCCTCCTTTCTATTCCGGGCTATAAACCAACTGTTTGACAATATTTATTACTTCGGCACTCGGCTCTGTGGTATTTGCCATGTATTCGTTGTTGCCTATATCTTGATAAGCAAATATAAATTTGAAATCTTCCGCAAACCATTCGCACACTCTATCCACCGGCGGAAGAGCTCGTTGCGTTTTATCGTCAATCGCATAAGGATAACGCCTTATAGTCGCATAATCTTGCAATACTTGATCGTCATAATGGAATAAAACGATGTGCCCTAATTCGTGCAAAAGGTTGTTCTTGAAATTTGGGTGTTGTTGACCCATAATTATTTTGCATTTCCCACTTCGGAGTATAGCTGCGCCAGATGTAGGATGATCGATTTCTTCAACTTGTACAGATCTGCCGCTGAATAAATAAATCTCAGTATCCGAAAAAACACATGGATTTATATTTTGGTTCTGCAGGTCTGTTAAAACATCTACGATAGCGCTACGATCAAATTCTGCATCACCTGGGAGATATTCAATTACCCCAAAAACAGCTTCGATTTCCTTGCTGGGGCAATCAAATACCTGAACTTTTCAGCCACCTAATTGCCCTTTAATCTCTGATTCCACTTCTATTTTCGGCATTTTCGGTGCTGCCATCTTGGTGATTACCATTGTGCAGCTGGCTTGATTATTGGAGGGATCTATATCGGTAAGACCGCCTGTTGGCTCAATTATGCCGTTAAATACATAATTGCCTGCGGCACTCACTGGACAGTCGATGGTAAATTCCTGATCTTCGTCGCCTTTTATCCCGGTTACGTTAAGGGTTTTTGTGCCAAACGGGGTATAAACGGTTATTGTGGCATCGATCGGATTAGTATCATATCCGTTGCGTACAGCTGTTACGGCTATCTCTCCAGGGTAACTTGTCATTGTCCAAGGGATGTCAATTGATGGTGGTAACGCGTCCATAAATAATGCCAGATCGACACCGGTCGGCTCGACGGTTACGCAAATCGTGTTGTTGCTCTGGTTGATCTCTGATGCGGGGGTTTGTCCGTCGGTATTTACTTTAAGCCAAAGTTTGGTTGTGGCATTTGGCACCGTTACCGTAAACGGGGTATCTACCTTTTGGCCGTTGTCTATAGACAAATTATCGGTTTTATACACTGGATTTTGCCATCCGCTGCCGTCCCAGGCCACTGCAAAATCCGTGATGTCCTGCCGGCCGGAGTTGTATACCATCGCTGGGATCGTGATTTTAGATCCCGGCTCGCCGGTGTAGGTGAGCGACGGGACGCTGGGCCAGTAGTCGGGTACGGGCGGATGCAGGTCAACCAGTACGTACCGGGTCAGTATATCGCTTCTGAGGGACTCAAATCCTTCGGGGTAATACTTATCTTTATTGCTGCTATTTATCGTGTACAATACGGTATCTGAGCCGTCTGCGTTAATCTGGTAGATTTCGATGATGCCGTTGACTATAAGATACTTGGCGGTATCCAGTTGTTCTGCGGGGAAGTTCTTTAATAGGTAATCACGGTAGAGTATTTCTTTTGATGCATAGGGTTTCCCGAATGACATTCCTTTGTCTTTTATGAACTTCTGCATAAATGCCATGTGCGCCCGCCGGTACTGATCGTAATCGTAGGTTTTATAATCAGTCAACGGAGTCTTGTTGGCATCGGCCAAAGCCATTTCATAGGCAACGGTGCGGTAATACTTGCCACTAGCTTGCTTTTGTACGATGGTAGACTGATTGAAAAATTGGATTGAATCTACCTGCGCTTCATCTTCGGAGCGGTATGCAAGTATAACCCCATTGTTTGTAATTGTCTTCTGCCCCAGATTTACGATTTCGACCCCATCACTATTAGGTACTGCAGTTTCCCCGTCAGCCATAACTACACTTGGTTGAAATAGGGTTAACAATGAACATACTGCAACCAACACAAATGCTAATATTCTCTTTTTCATTAATTAACCCCCTCTACAGTAGAAGATACTTTCCACCCTGGTGTCGCAGTATATATTCCCGCCCCCTGGTAACCAACACCGACATCCCACAGCTGATTTCCATTGACTATAACGCGAAAGTATTTAGTACCTCCATCATTCTTATAGAACAATGTTTTAGAAATAACTACTGTTTCGGCTCCGTCATAGGTTATGTTTTTAAGGTCTTTTTGGATTGCGTTTAAATATTGCTGGAAGTATTTGTCCTCAATCGAGGTCCAATAATATTTATCAGCTGGTGCCTGCTTATCCTTAATCGTCTGGATCAGCTCCGGAGTCAACTGATTTACATCAGTAATCCCGGTCGGTTGTCCCGGCAGTGGCGGCAGCTCACTCACCGGCGAAGGCTCAAACGGTCTTGCTTTGATTTCTTGTATGCCGTTGTCCTTTAGATTTTTAATAAATTGCACGGCCTGGGCACGGGTCAGCGTATCGGCGCCGTGGTAGTTATCGACGGTGATCGTATCGGTGTAGCCTTTTGCCAATCCCTTACCCAGAAGATATTGGATAGCATTGTTCCCGGTGTAATTTACTCCCTGCGTCCCCGACACGATCTCAGCTACCTGGCTACGCAGGATCAATGCGTCCGGAGATGTGCCGACCGGGTAGTTGTTGGTCTTGGCCAGATCGTAATACGGTTGATACCAAGGATTGCCGTCTCTGGTTGTGGTAAATGTCCGTTCCAACATCGCCAGAAACTGAGATTCGGTTACGGTGTTATCAGGCCGGAAAGTGTCGTCCGGGAAGCCTAATGCGATCCCTAAACCCATGCCCCAGGTTATCGTATCTTTGGCCCAGTGAGCCTGGATGTCCGAAAATGTTATCGGGGTAATTGTAGCTGCCATCACGGGAGTAGTCATCAACATTAGCAACATCAGTATCAACGTTAGTCTTTTTTTCATTATGTATTACCTCACTTTCTTTGGGTTTTTTGCCCCTACATCGGTCCATCCCTCCAGTTCCGCTTTGCGGTGATTATTGTGCAAGTGCCTCAATCGGTACATCGGTAATCTCTATTATCTGATCGTCCTGTCGGACTCTTATTGTCATTGTATTATCTGATTTTTTTATGATCTGGATGTCTGCTGTGATCTCCCCCTCCTTTTGATATAATGAAATTGCGTTTTTACGTGCCGGGATCACCTGGTCAGTTCCAGCTGGCCAGCCCGGCTTTTTTATTCCTTTTTTTTCGCTGCTCGGCGCAGCTGCCGGTCGCAATATGCCTCGATCGCTTCAACACAAATAGAATTTTGGGTGTATTTCCGGGCCGGCTTTTCTTCATTGAGTTTCTGGACGACTTCTTTGATTTTTTGAAGCTGCTCGCGGGTTACTTTTACGTTAATATTTGTGTAGTCGTCGGCTAACAAAGTATCCACCTCCTTGCCATTATTATACAACCAAATATATAAAAAAGATATAAATATTATATTTTTATAGATTAAATTTATCCTTTGTTTTTGGTTATTTGAATCATTTCTCGAAAAAAGTTTTTGGAGAAATTTATTTCAAAAATATTTTTGAAAAAGTATTAAAAATAAGCCTGGCAAGCAGCCAGGCTGAATAAAAAAAACTACGCAACGTAAACAAAAGTTATCTCGCCCCTCCCGTGGCCAATCGCATCGGATACTTTTTGGCGAGCCGCGCGATCAGAGTAGCCCTGATCGCGCAGCTCTATATAATAATTTTGCGCGTAGGTATGTCGGAGACCGTGGAAGTGCAGCTGGGCACGATTTGGATCGTTGACACGATTCGGATCCTGGAATTTATCACGATGGCGGTAAATAAAGTCCTCGATGCTTTTTTTAAATTTATGGATCGGCACGCCTCTCATATCAAATACATAACCGCCCCTGGGCACGTCTTTTATTGCGTCCTCCAGTAAGTCCCTGGCCCTGTCACTGAGCGGGATATCGCGCAGGCGGCCACCTTTTGTGTTTGTCAAGTGCAGTTGCCCCGTGCGCAGCGCTTCCTCTACTTGCGACCGGCGCAAGGTGCAAATCTCATCCAGCCGGCAGCCGGTGGAATAAGTGATCTCCATTAATTTTGCATACTCAGGGTGGTGTAGATCGCGGGCAAGGTCAACAATTTTATCCAGTTCCGCACGGGCCCAGGATTGATCATAGTCGCGAGCCTTATTATTTGGCGTGCTCCCTAGGCCGGCTTCCTGATTTATTTTAGCGGAATCGCCCAGTTGGAACTTTGTGTTCGGTGTAATTTCATGGATATAGCGCAGCGCTGTTAACTGGTTTTTTATATATTTGTCAGAATCACCATTTGCCTTTAAATGCTCGGCATAGGCGATCAGGTGCTTATCGCTCAGATTGGCCAGTTTTTGCATTTTAAACTCCGGTTGTACCCATTTAACAAACCGGGCTCCCGCCTTAGCATAGGTATGCTTGGACTCTAATGATCCCCGCGACGCGTTTCTTATGATCTTTTCATATTGGTGGCCCAAGTCATCGATCTGTTGGTTGCCGGTCAGAGGAAACGTATAACGCATACTCATATGTACACCTCCAAAAATGTTTTATATATCCACTAAAATCATTGAGTTTAGCCAGGGACATTAGTGTGATGCGAGCGCTCTGTTATACTTGTCAGTACACCTCCAAAAATGTTTTTCACAAAAATGGACAAAGCTGTGGCTCTAAGACAGGGGTAAAAAATGGCCCATCTTACGACTATCTTATTCCGCGGTGCCTCCGGACTGCAGTCCGGATGGGGACTCTCGCCGCCCCCATGCCCCCGTCTCCTTCGCGCCCTCTTTCCAAAATTTTTGTATTTTACCGTTTGTCTTATCTCATTATCTAAGTCGATTCTATTCATCAGGGGAAGGCGCGCGAAGGAGACGGGGGGATTCCTACGAAAATTATTTATTTATATAAAGATCGTTCGATCCGTTGGATCTCAATGTTTAACACCTAGGTGGCGCTGAACCTTACGGTTGATCAATATGATCTACGCCAAAAATCCGCATCTCTATCTCACTTGATAGATGTCGCCAGAGAGCGACGGCGAATTTCGTTCCGGCCTGATTTTCGGCTTGACCCGTCCGTCCTCATGGGAGTCGATCACTACTTGTCATTGCAACATGGCCTGATTTAATCGGCTATGACCTGTCCGTCCGCTGCGGGAGTAGGTTGCTACACTTCCTTGCGCGTCAATTTTTTCATTCCCACCGTGGTTTTCTTCCACGCTGCCTGGGTTTTTTGTCTGTGTGTCCCAGGCCACTGGCTTTACTTATTTGCCATCAAGATATCAATCGGTGTGCTTAAAAGCTATCCTATGATATCAAGTGGTGAAGCCGGCGAAAGCCAACCAGCTCGATAAGTAACCCTATGAGCTTGCGCTCGTTACTTATTGCTTGCCACTACAGTTTGTTACATTTGCATGCCCGTAATGGTAAGACTTTGTATGGGTAACACCCTCCCGACCTGGGAGACGCGCACGGCTTAAGTCCTGTTTATAGTCGCCGGTGCCGACTTATGCTTTGCTTTTTATTTTCACCTCCCAGTATTCGGTGTCTTTCTGCATTTTCAACTCGATTGAAATCAAGCTCTGCTGGTTCTGCGCCGCTGCAAACTTATCGACGATGTCTTTTCTTTTTTCGGTGATATTCTCATCCTGGTACGGGAAGTGATAAGTGGTAATTTCGTCCCAGCCGCTGCCATTGTATTGCTGTTTTAGGCCGATTATTTCAGCCTCGACCGGTTGGCCTTTCTTCTTTTTAAGCTTTGCTTTTAAGTGATCGATGACCTGGCTCTGGCTCCGCTCTCTATCCTTAAGGTCAGCAACCGCTGCACGTAACTCGTGCAGCTCCTGCCGCATATTATATGGCTCCATGTGTTCTCTCCTCCTCAATATGTAAGTAATAAAATACGGCACAAAAAAAGAGCCTCATCAGCTCTCAAAATTTTTGATAATTTATAAAAAATGTTATTGAAATTAGAATATGAAAGGTTTGTCGAGACGAGTTTTTGAACATCTTTTTGCAGAAAATATAAATAGCCACCCGATGCATAAGTGACTTCTTTTGATCCGGGCGGACAATAATCGCGCCCGGTTAATATTCCAACCTTGCGCCCGGTGTGCATATGTGCTATCCGGGAAAATAACTCTCTTATAAGCGTAATGCAAATCCTCGATAATTGCAAGTTGTTTTCCTGGTTTACATCAGTGCTATACAAGCCAAACGCCACAACCGCAAGGGTTGAAAGGCGTTTTTTATGTTGCTTTGTATAGCAACCGTACTATCGACATACACAAGCCCTTAAACCTAGTTTTTTCGGGCGTTAGAGCACTATTTTACTTGATTTATAAATCCCTATAAATTGCCTGTTCGGTACTGTTCATATTCGCGCCTGGCATCTTCCATTGTCATTTCGCTGGTGGCCCACTTGATACCCTGCAATATTTTTTTACGTGTTTCACCGTCCAGCTCCGCGATCTGACAAGCCCTCACAATGTAACCGATCATGGTTGCGTTAAAATTATCTAGATTTACCGTGTTCATTCGCTTTCCCTCTCCCTCTCTTTTTCTCTTAGTTCCTCTATTACAGCCGGGTCCACATATATATCGTAATCGTTTTCGATTTTTTTCTGCGGGGTTGTACTGATTAAATTCGCCCCGGTTAATAGATTATTTTTGAGAGTTGCCCAGTTTTGTATTAAATTAGCTGTCGCGTCATTGATGGTTGAGTTTCTTTGCAAATTTGCTAGGTTTTTAATAACGGTCTCTAGCTGCCCTGGCTCTAAACTTAACATCCAATTAATACAAGGTTCTGATCTTGTATTTTTATAGATTGGTTTTAGGCCATTTACATTGAACAGCGTATTTATTTCGGTTAATGTTGATTGCTCTGTTCCGGTGGTTGTGTTTGTTTTAAGTGGTTCAGCCGGTTGTTTTGCCGTGATAGTTATTTGTTTTTGTTCCAGCTGCTCAGGCCGTTGGGATCGAATGTAAAATTTAAGGCTTGTTATAGCCCTGCCAGTTTTGATTTCATCATACTCGATATGTAAATCCGTGAGTTCATTTATTTCCTTTACTGCCTGTTCTATTATTCTCTTTTTAAAGTCATTGTAACGTGGGTAATTTTTTTCGGCCTTTAAAAGTCGGCGTAATTCTGCTACTTCGATAACTTCGTAACCCTGTTTTTTAAATTCATTTGCTTTTAAAATTTCGTACAATCTCGGAGAATAGCGTGATTTCATGCGTAGCACATTAGCAAGTTGGTACTGTGTAAATCTTTCTTTGAGTTGCAGCATATATGGTTTTAATTTAGGGCTAAACTCTAGTTCTACAACACCTGATCCTTTTACATATTCTGCGCTCGATAACCATGCGACCTGTATTAATTTATTTTCTGCTTGTATTTCAAAAACTTTTTTCATTAAATCCTTCGTGATTCTCGGGATCTCGGTATATTTTGTTTTCGTTTCAACCCCGAATAGTTCCATAATATCAATGATTTTCATTTGATATGGTTTAAAACCTTCATCGTCTGGATGCACAAGGCTGGCAAGGCTGAGTATTAATTTTTGTTCTTCAAGATTTAAATCATAGCTACTGTTCATGATAAAATAATTTGATTTTTTTATTAAATTTTTTTCATCCATTTTAGCACCTCCGTAATTAGTATTTTATAACACTATATACAACTACGTCAATACTTACGTTGTTGTCGTAGTTAGGTACGCAAGTGTCGTAGTTAGGTACGCAAGTGTCGTAGTTAATAGCTCGTTTGGGTACGCAAATGTCGCAGTTAGGTACGCAAGTGTCGTAGTTAATATTTTGAGCCTTACAGCCACCGGCATCACAGCGATTTGAAAACAAGTTAAAATATACTTGTAAAACAAGCAAAACACCGTGAAAAAACTTAAGCATGAAAAATTGATAGCTATTTTGTTTTTGTTTGTTTGTTTTTTCTGCAATAATTAAAAAGAGGAAGGTGAAAACGATGGATTATATTGATAAGCTAAAAATATCGTCCGTGGTTGGAGGTTTTAGGGATTACGATAATTGGGATGATCCTGGTGAAACATTTGAGATAAAATTTACGGCTACACAATGGGAGCTTGTTAGGTATCTGAGTTACATGGCTTATTATGACGAACTGAACAACGGCGATATGTCAGACGATGAAGCGATAGAAAAATTTATCAAACACCTGATCGAAAATGAGCTATTGGACCCCAAACTTCAAGAGCGATCCAAATTAAAGCAGCAAACGCTGTTTGATGATAAATAACTACTTTAAATTCTGGATAGGTATAAATCTATTAAAAACTATTTATTGACGCTTAGAACGCAAATTAGAACCCTATATCAGTCATTAATAAAGCTAAATTAGTGTTTTACCTGAGCATGCAATAAATCACTACTATATTAGTGATGCAGCCCAAACCAAAACACAGCAAAATATCGTTCCTAAAATCAGAAAGGTATTTTTTTATATCGTCCGACTCTTTGGCCATCGCATTCCCTCCTTTACTATTTTCCAAACGGCCACCAGGATGATTTTTTAACCTCTTGCTTTTCTCGGATCTGGGCCACAACCTCTGCATCCCGTTCGGCAAGACGCTTGTCGATCATTTCATACAGTCGGGTGTTTTCTTCTCGAAGCTGTTGCATCTCAGCCAGAACCGGCTGCTGAATATGATGGATCATCTGCTGAGCCAACTGCTGCAGCTGCTCCTCAAACTTCGCATCACGTTCCGCGTCCCGCTCTTTTATAATCTCCGACAGAGCCAAGGCAACATCATGCAGCTCGTATTCCTGCTTAACTTCTATTACCTCAATTATTTTTTGAGCGGTCTGGATCTGGTCTGACAGCACTACCCACATGTCCCTACCGTATGGACTCGGGATTAATTTTGCGGTAAGTTCTCCTGATTCAATTTTTCGCCTGATTGTCTTATCTGCAACACCCAGTCTTTTCGCCGCTTCTTTGACTCCGATCCACCCTTCGGGCACCCAATTTTGTGCCATTTCCATACCCCTCCAACTCTACTCTTTCGCCCTTTGTACACCCGTTTACTGTCCTAAGACAAGTCTATACCTCGATCAGCATTTGTCTATAGCTTTTCTATAGACAGGTATATTATCTTGACTATACCTTTTCTACACCCATCGTTTTTTACCTCTTAATGACATAATGTACCTAAAAGATATTTCACATCATTTTACAAATCATATTATGTATAATATCATTCAGAAAGAAGGTTCTATAGAAATGAGTGCTATTATGGAAAAGCCAAAATTTGATCAAAATCAATTAATCAAGGCCTCTGATGTAACGAGGAGATTCGATTCCTTTCGTAAGCAAGAAAAAGAATATCGTGTTCTAACCGAACGAATGGAGCGACTAGAGCAACAACCTGACACGGGAGTGCGCTGGCGGCATATAAGGCGATCCGGGAAATGAAAGAAGCACGAAAAGAGAAATCTCCCGGTCGTAGGGGACCAGGAGATTAACCAATAGCACCTCATCAATAAACGAGCCGTCATGGCCAGTAGCAGCTGGCCATGACCATGATTAAATTATAATGATGGTTAAAAAATAAATCAATCTATAGCTCGACAGCCTCTTGCAAAACGTTTTTGCGAATCCTCGGAAGTAGGGCTTGCTCGGTTACGATATCGACTTTCCGCCCCAGCAAATCCTCCAACTCAAGCTTTAACGCAACCAGATCGACCAAACTACGGCCAGGATTAAAATCCATCAAAAAATCGATGTCGCTGTCGGCAGTATCTTCGCCCCGCGCGACAGATCCGAATACACGTATATTGCTTGCGCCGTGTTTCTGGGCGATCTTGATAATATGCTCCCGCAGCCGGTGCAGCTCGTTCATAATGTCCCCCCCTGATTCTGCCTGGCTATAGGCACATACTGACATATACCTGGTCAATGTCGTCTTGAGTGATCCCGATGTATCGGAGCGTGATCGATGGCGCAGAGTGTCCAAATAATTGTTGCAGCAATGTAATGTCTATACCCTGCTGGTAAGCATGGTACCCAAAAGTCTTGCGCAGCGTGTGCGTCCCGATCCGGCCCTCTATCCCTACTGCCCTGGCAGCATTATTTAGCACCTGCCATGCCTGCACCCTGCTTATAGGCCGATTATCGCCCTTCTGAGACTTAAATAAATAATCCCCTAGCTGGACATCCTTTTTACTCGCAATCGCCTCTTGTAGAGCCTTCCTGACGACATCATTTAAAATAATTTTCCTTTCTTTGCCAGTTTTTTGTTCTTTGATAACAATTTGTTGGGCCGGCCTGTTTTTTTGGTCCAATACATCGCCCAGGGTGAGCTGCAGGAGATCGGAGATCCGCAGCCCGGTATTGATTCCTAGCACAAAAAGCAGGTAGTCTCTATGATTATGGGCTTTCAAAACCTTTTTCATATCTTCGATTTTTCTCTTATCTTTTATCGCCTCGACCGTGTTCATGTACTTCCGCCTCCCCTTTTTCTCCAAAAACATTTTTCAAAAAAGCTTACTCAATCTTATTATTATAGTTACTATGTTAGATATTATTTGTCTGTTTTGCAATCATAAATATAAAACGCCTGTAAATCGGCGTTACGGGCGTTTATAAATTTAACACAATATTATTGTGTTAGGTTTTATGCTTAGGGCGCGATGATTGTCTGACATCCTTTCTTGCTTCAGCAACTTCATTTTTTACCTGCTCATATGTTATCCCCTTGTTGTTTAAGCGAGAGGTATTCCGAAGGTTCAGCAGAATAGTTTTTTCTTTCATTTTTGAGATGTCGCTGTTTTCCATCTTCTTCGCTTTGTTTTTTTTATCAAGCCTTTTTCTCATTTTTTATCTCCATTCTTATAAACAGTCCCATGTTTACAGGTGTATACTACGTTTACACCCCGTAAACGCTTGTATTTTTTTGTAATACATATCAGCAATTGTGCACTCTTACTTATTCGGTGATATAATTTAATTAAGTCGTGGCCAGTTGGTCCTGACCACGACCCCCCATTTTTAGGTAAGATTAATCCTGTTTAGCTCCGTCTATCGACGGAGTTTTCTTTTTCATTAGAAAGTACAAATCAAGTAGATAAGGGCAAACAACAGCAATAAAAATAGCGGCACGGCAAAAAACACCATGAACAAACCAGCCATAATTTTTTTGGTTAGCGGGCTTATCCGTAAAATATAGGCTATCATCAGTATACCTCCTTACGCTCTGGATGCTAAGGCGTCGATCATCCCTAAGCCCCGGTCGATTGTCCAGCCGAATCCTTGTGATACTCCCGACGATACCTTGGGCCCCAGCGGAGAGAGTATTACCCCAGCCCCCATCTGCGTCCATGCGCCGACCGCCGATTGCCTGCCTGTGAAGTCTTGTGCCCTCTCGTTTAGCGGTATATTTTTAACTTCGTTATTTTTTGACATCAACTGTAAGCCGGAGGCCATCGCCTTGCCGGTATAGCCCATCGTGCCTGCTGTCTTGGCAACAGCCCCAAAAGCTCCGCCCAGCATAGCACCAGTCGCCGGGCCAGCTGCTATGCCTGATATCATCCCAGCTGCCCGTCCCTTGCCCTGGAAATTATTGGCCATACGCTGGTGATCTGCCCCGCCCAGCTGGGACATTGTCTGGGCATAAGCGCTGCCGGGACTGCTGCCTCCGCCTGTCGCAGGATCGTAACCCTGCGGTACTGGCGGATTTAGCACTTTACGGTCTCCCCCTCCGGGTGGAGCTGTGGTGTGATTCGGTAGGCTTCCTCCGCCTCCCCTGACTGCTCCCATACTGGACCGACCAAGTAGGGCCAGACCAGCCAACCCCGCCATCGCTTTACCGGCTACTGCCTCCTCGTTGACTATCGCCGCTCTCGATAACAGGCTCATAAACATCGTGGACAGCATCTTGGCGACCGGGATGATGGTCAGTATGGCAAAAAATAGTTCCCATAATGTTAGATCAGATACGACCGTGGCCCCGGTTGGATCGGGATAAAATAACGGCATATTGCCGTCGCCGACCAGATATGTCGTAATCATAAGGGACAAGCCTATAATCAGTAATCCGATCAGGGATCTGCCAAGAGTCGTCTGAGCGGCCGCTCTCTGCTCGTCGTTGATCGCGCAGATAATATGGTAGCACTGGAACACAATCACGCCAGCGCAGATAACGCCTGCAAAATAGGCGATTACCCTACCCAATCCGATAAACGCTGTCCCGGCCGATGCGGCCGTCTCAAAGGACAATGTCGGCAGCGCAGCGGGACAATAAAGTATTGAAAAAACGACCCCGAAGGCGAGCGCGTGGAACGTCTGCATAAATATCGTCTGGATGATCTCCGCCAGCCAGATCTCGATGACTTCCCGCTTTTCACTGAGTACCCAAATCCAGATAACCAGCGGAGCGACGGCAATATTGATCATAATTACCCACTTTCTGATGACGTAGACCGCGTTAAAATACAGCGTAAATCCCAAAAATGAGGCATTTAAGAACGCGCTCGAAAAGACATTTCCGGTGTTGAGCTTACCCGAAAATACTGAGCTGCCAAGGGCTGACAGGCCGCTGGGCTGATTAAAAATTA
>JAAYCZ010000054.1 GCA_012729495.1 Syntrophomonadaceae bacterium
AACTGGTCAGTGAACACACCAAAGTATATATGAACAGAAAAGGAATCACGGATATATGTGTTTATGATCCTGCCGCTGTGGTTGAGAAATGGGAAGTACCACCGGAGCAGATGATTGAGATAAAAGCCCTGATGGGAGACAGTTCCGATAATATCCCCGGAGTACCGGGAGTAGGCAGTAAAACTGCCGTCAAGCTTGTTAAAGAATACAGTAGCCTGGAAAACCTTTATGAACATATAGATGAGATCAGCGGCAAAAAGCTAAAGGAAAATCTGCTAACCTATCGGGATCAGGCTTACCTGAGCCGTGATCTGGCGACCATCCAGCGGGACATTGAAATGGATGTATCCATTGACGATTTCATCGTCAGGGACATACACCGGGCTGAGCTCAGTGCCATATATAAAAAACTCGAGTTCAAAGGACTGCTGGCATCATTGCAGCAAAGCCAGCTGAAAACGGAAGAACAGCAATTGCCCGTGATAGAGGAGCAGCATTCTTCCTTGAGCGTACGGGAATTAAAAACAGCGGCGGAGGTTGATGATTTTCTCAGCCGGTTGACAAATGATCAGAAACTGGCCGTACATATCGAAACCAACTATCACCATCCGATGTGGGCCCAGGGATTAAAAATATATCTGGCCGCCGACCAGGATGTGGTCTGGCTCGATCTGCAGGCTGGCGCTGCAATTAATTGGCTGCAAGAGATGCTGGAAGATCAGGGCAGGCCCAAATACCTGCACAATGCCAAGTTTGCCCAGGTTTTTTTGCTTCGCTGCGGGATTATTTTGCGGGGCATAAAAGGCGACAGTTTACTGCTTAGCTATGTGCTTGATTCTTCCTTCCAGGGGGAGACGCTGGTGGAAATCATCGCACATCATATGAAACTGGACACGAATCTATTAAGTCTGGCTGATCAGGTTGCGCTGATTATTCCGCTCTATCATCAGATGGAAGGGGAATTGACAGACGAACTGCGCTGTCTGCTGTATGACATGGAAATGCCTTTGTCGGATATACTGGCGGAGATGGAGTTTGCCGGTATTAAATTGGAAAAGCGGGTTTTAGCCCAGATCTCCGAAGAACTGAATATAGGACTGGACAAGGATGAAGATAAGATCTACCAACTGGCGGGAGTGAAATTTAATATAAATTCGCCTAAACAACTGGCCCAGGTTTTGTTTGAAGATCTGGGCCTACCCGGAGGTAAAAAAACTAAAAGCGGTTACTCGACCGGACAGGAGGTACTGGAAAACCTGCTTGGCCAGCATGAGATCATCCCTTATATCATAGATTATCGCCAGCTCAGCAAGCTGAAATCGACCTATGCCGATGCTCTGCAGGGTATGATCCATCCCGAAACCGGCCGGGTACATACCATATTCAAACAGGCTCTGACCGCTACCGGACGTCTTTCCAGTGTAGAGCCCAATCTGCAGAACATCCCCATCAGAATGGAAGCGGGGCGTCGTATCCGCAAGGCTTTTACAGCCGGTTCCAAAGAAACACTGCTGTTTACGGCCGATTATTCACAGATTGATCTGCGGGCGCTGGCCCACATCAGCGGCGATGAAACGCTGATCGATACATTTCAGCGGGGGATCGACATTCATACCCGCACGGCGGCCGAAATTTTTGATGTTCCCCTGGAAAGAGTGGATGAAAACCTGCGCCGCCGCGCCAAAGCGGTTAACTTTGGCATTATATACGGTATCAGCGACTTCGGACTGGCCAGGGATACCGGGGTTACCCGCAAAGAGGCCGGACGCTATATAGAAGAATATCTCGATTCCTACCCGGGAGTAAAGCAGTATATGCAGGACGTGGTTGATTTTGGCATTCAAAACGGCTATGTGGAAACCGCGCTGGGACGGAGACGTTATTTGCCGGATCTGCGGGCCAGGAATAAGATGGTACAGGCTTTTGCCCGAAGAATGGCGCTGAATACCCCCATACAGGGAACTTCGGCTGACATCATCAAACTGGCCATGATCAAAGTAGCCGATATGCTTAAACATCAGGATCTGAAGAGCCGTTTACTTTTACAGGTACATGACGAACTGCTGCTTGAGGTACCGCGCCGTGAGTTGGAGGAAACCGCCGAGATCGTCAGGAATTGCATGGAAAACGCCTACACCCTGAAGGTACCGTTGATCGTAAGTATGAAGGTGGGCACCAACTGGTATGATATGCAATCCTGGGAGTAGATAATTAAATGGGAGGTGAAATAATGCAAGCCAGATGCGCAGCCTGTCCGATGCGCCAAGCCGCTGAAAAGAATCCTCAAAGTTTTAAAGCCCGACTATGGCGATGGCATACGAAATGGTGCCCCGGCTGGAAAGCTTACCAGCGTGAATTAGCTCAAACGCAGCACCGGGAGGTTTAACCATGCCTGAATTACCAGAAGTGGAAACTATCAGATGCAGTCTGCTGGAAAACATAGGGGCTGTCATCAAAGACATTGAGTTTAGGAGAACAGACATCATTAAGGTGCAGGATTACAAACCTGCCCTGCTGCTGGGACAGCATATCCGGGATATCAGAAGAAGGGGTAAATATCTTATCCTCGATCTGGAACCGGGTTATACGCTGGTTGTACATCTGGGTATGAGCGGACGTTTCTATATGCAGGATGAAGATGCGCAGATCAGTGCCCCTCATGTGCATATGATTATTTATCTGGATAATGGTTATAAACTGATTTATATGGATGCAAGACGTTTTGGCGGGGTAAGATTCATGACGGATCCGGAAAAGATATTCTGCCATATGGGTCCCGAACCGCTTTCCGAAGAGTTTACGGACAGTTACCTCCGGGAAGTCTGCAGGAACCGTAAAGCAGCCATCAAGACCTTGCTTTTGAACCAGAATTTGATTGCCGGAATAGGCAATATTTATGCTGATGAGGCTTTGTTTGCTGCGCGTATTCGGCCCGGACGTCCGGCCGGTTCACTGCGCCCGGCGGAGATCAAGCGTTTGCGCCAGGCTGTGGTGAAGGTTTTGCAGGCCAGTATTGCCCAGCGCGGCACCACCTTTCGTGATTTCCGGGACGGATATAATAAAAGCGGAGAATTTCAACAGCTATTGCAGGTATATGGAAAAACTGATTGCTGCTGCAATATTTGCGGGCAGACATTAAAAAAAGATATAATTGGCGGGCGCAGCACTCACTACTGCGAACATTGTCAGAAATAAAACGAACATAGTGCTTATTCACATCTTGTCAACGGCATTCATATAGTATGGATATACTTAATATGAATGGAGTGGCAAGGTGGAATTCCTGGCAATTTTGCTGTTCGCGCTGGCGGTTAGCGGAGATGGATTTATGGTAGGCCTGGCCTATGGTATTAGAAGGATAAAAATTCCTCTCCTTTCGCTGTTGGTTATAGCCTTGGCTTCTGCTCTGGCGGTAAGTATCTCCATGATGCTGGGAAAGGTTCTGAGCTGGTTTATTTCCCCTCATCAGGCCGCTGCCATTGGCGCAACCATGATTTTCATAATTGGAGTATATTTTCTTTTACAGGCCGGCCGGCAAAAAATTATTAACTGGCAGCAATCCGAGCAGGATCCCATATTGACATTGAATGTCAATTATCTGGGTATAATCATACAGATACTTAAAAAACCAGCCAGTGCGGATTTTGATTGTTCCGGAGAAATAAGCACGCGGGAAGCCTTTTTCCTGGGGCTGGCCCTGGCGATGGATGCTTTCGGAGCCGGGGCAGGTTTGGCATTGACCGGAATGAATATTTTATTTACTGCAACCAGCGTAGGTATGGTAAAATTTATTTTAGTAAATACGGGTATTAAAGTGGGTCAGAATATGTTAAATGAACGTTGGCAAAGTCTGGCTCCATTATTGACAGGTTTGATTTTTATAGCGGTGGCAATTATGGAATATGTATAAAAGTTGGTGATGCTAACGATGATGGTTATTGGTCTTACCGGCGGAATAGCCAGCGGCAAGAGTACTGTTTCAAAAACCCTCAAAGAGCTGGGGGCCTATATTATTGATGCTGATGAAACAGCTCACAGTGTTATCGAACCTCATAAACCTGCCTGGAACGATATGGTCGCTGCTTTTGGCAAGGACATCCTTAATCCGGATGAAACAATCAATCGTGACAAAATGGGAGCAATCGTATTTGGCAATCCCGACCAGCTGAACCGGCTTAACCGAATTACTCATCCGCGTATTATGGAATCGTTTAAAGAAGATTATCAGAGGATCAAAGCTGCCAACCCTGATGCAATTCTGATATTTGAAGTACCCTTGCTGTATGAAACTTTCATGGAACGCATGTGTGACGAGGTCTGGGTGGTCTGGGTGGATTACGAAACCCAACTCAAGCGACTAATGGATCGCAATCACTACAGTTTGGAAGAAGCTAAACGACGTATCGAAAGCCAGATTCCCCTGGATGAAAAAGCCCATCGGGCCGACGTGGTAATAAATAATTGCGGCAGTATGGAGGAAACTATAAACTCTGCAACCAAATATTTCAATGCTATTTTGGAACGTCAAAAAATATGATGTAAAAAATCAAATCCTGGGAGGCTATATTTGATGCCAAAAGGACGAAGTCGTTTTTCCACAATACTTTGGGTGTCGATACTGCTTTTTCTGGCTGTGGTGTTAAGTTTCCCCAAATGGATCACCGTTTTTTATCCATTGCCTCATCAAGAACTGGTTTTCAGTGAAGCAGGCAAGCATGATGTAGATCCTTATCTCGTTTTTGCCATTATTCGGGCGGAGAGCAAATACCAAAATGCGGCCGAATCAGTTGTCGGTGCCAAAGGCTTGATGCAGATTATGCCAGAAACGGCGGACTGGATTGCAGAGCAGAACGGCATTGAAGAATTTAAACTGGAAGATCTGCATAAACCGGCAGTTAATATCAGTTTTGGCTGCTGGTATCTGCACAGTTTAAGCAAGGAATTTGACGGCAATATACCCCTCATCGTTGCCAGCTATAATGCCGGCCGCGGCAAAGTACAGGAATGGCTGGTGGGGGGAACCTGGAACGGAGAACCAGAAGAGATTGACAAGATACCTTTCCCGGAAACCCGCCAGTATTTAAAAAATGTGCTGAAAAACTATGAGGCTTATCAAGCCATTTATAAATAGAAAATAACTGGATAACCGGCCCGGCCGGTTATTTTTTTGTCTGAGTTTAAAATCAGTCTGCCAACCAGTCATAGCAGTTCGATTGCTGGCATAGAATGTCCCATGGATCAAAAAGGAGGGACAAAGTATGCGCTATTTGTATGCCCGAATCCTGGCTTTGGTTATTCTGACTCTAGCTTTGGCCGCAGCCGGAGCAGTATTTATGCAAAAAGCCCTGTACACCAGCAGTCTTAGCACCCGCCCGTTCAACCTGGGCCTAAGTGAAACGGTGGAAAAACTGGAACCGGCTCACATCCAGAATCACAGCCAGCGCTTGGTGGCGTCCGCGACTTATGAAGGCCTGGTATATTATGATGAATCCCGTCAAAGTGTGCAGCCCCGTCTGGCCCGGAGCTGGAAATACAGCCCGGACGGTAAAACTATTACCATCCAGCTGCGCAAAGATGTAAAATTCAGCAACGGTAAAAAACTCACCGCCCAGGACGTGAAAGCTTCCTTTGAATATAACATTGTAAACAGCCAGGATTGGAACAATACCTGCCTTTATCTGCCCATAGCCGGCAGCAAAGAAAAAATAAACGGTAAAGCCATGGAGATCACAGGAATACAGGTGCTCGACAATCACAGCCTCAGAATTACTCTCATCCAGCCCCATGCTGCTTTTATAGCCTCGCTTAGCAATCCGATTTTCTGGGTAATGGATCTGGAATCAGGTTTAACACCACCGGCTGGAACCGGACCATACATGCTCAAAGAAAAAAGCTCTGCCTCCCTGCAATTTTTGCGTAATGATCACTACTATCGCGGCCGACCGCATTTATCTGCCCTGAATGTGACCATTTATTCCGACGATGATACAGCTTTTAAAGCCTATAAGGAAGGCAAACTTGATCTCCTGGATAATATTCCTCCGGCGGAAATGGCCAATATCCGCCAAAGCAAGGATTATAAAGGTTTGCTGATAGAAAAACCGGTTTTGGAGATTTATTGTCTCGGTTTTAATATGCACCGGGATCCATATGTTCATAGTTATCTGCTGCGGCGTGCCCTCAACTATGCCATTGACCGGGAGCATATCATCAAACAACTGTCCGGTGATGGTTATCTTCCGGCCAAAGGCCCGGTTCCCGCCGGTTTGGAAGCCCTTAACGAAGACATTCCCGGTTACCGTTACGATGCCAATAAAGCCCGGCAGCTGCTGGCCGAAGCTGGATACCTGGATGGGAAGGGATTGCCTATACTTACCCTAACCTATAACGACGATTCCGGTCATGCTATAGTAGCAGGCGAGGTAGCCCGTCAGCTGGCCGAGTTTGGGATCAGAGTGCAGACCCAGCAGCAGGGTTGGGATTATTATAAGAAGCAGATCAACAGCCGCGCCCTCAGTTTTTTCCGGCTAAGCTGGGCGGCCGATTATCCCAATGCAGACAATTATCTATATAGCCTTTTTCACAGTTCCCAGATCGGCATGACCAACTTCTGCGGTTATCAAAACCCGCAGGTGGATAAGATTCTGAATAATTCCCGCCAGCAATACGAAAATCAGCAGGCCAGACTGCAGTTGCTGCGCCGCGCCGAAGCCATGATTATCGATGACGCTCCCTGTCTGTGGCTGTTCCAGAAGAAAGCTCAGAAATTAGTCAGCAAGGATGTACGTAATCTCAAACTCGATTGCATGGAAATGATCGACTGGTATCAGGTGGAACTGCTCAAACCCACAGTCGAAAAAGTCAGCGAGGAAAAAAGCGTTTAAAATAAAATACAAAAATTATCTAATCACGGTAATACGGCAGGAGAATAGTTCAGGCTTTAGCAGATTGATTGACATTAAAGAGCCGACTGTTGTATAATTTCCTTTGTCAGGTTAAGAACACCCTTGGCAACCTGACCGGATGCGGCGGTGGTGGAACCGGCAGACACGTACGTTTGAGGGGCGTATGCTGAGAGGCGTGAGGGTTCAAGTCCCTCCCGCCGCACCATATTAAAAAAGTCAAGCCTTTGCAGCAACGCAGAGGCTTTTTTGCTTGTCTATGCCATCTTTGTTATCATTATAGATAACCTGAAGTTTTTTACAGAATTTATCTTTTCTACAATCAGAGCCATTGCCATTTGTAACCTGTTTTAATTGCAGAGGCAAGAAAATAGGGAGAATCATAATCACTTTATTTCTGGCATGCAATTTAATCAATACGCAGTTTCTCTTCTTGCCAATAATATTTAGGGGGAGATTTATGTGTTGAAATCCAAGTGGATTCAGATACCTGTAAAAATTTTATTAATCTTACTGTTCATCACCATATACTTCTATTTCCAGCATCCGGTAATTTATCGTTACACAGGCTTTAATGCTTCCATTCCCATTGGCGAAGAACAGCTTATTATTGATGAAATCAGCATTCATAATATCGACAATGACAAAAGCCATTTTTATCAGATGAATGGTAAAATACCCTGGCAGTATCGATTACTGGAGAAAATGAATCCACCGGCACGGTGGCGCTCTAATTTTTACCGGGTGATTGCCTTTTACAGCAGACCTTCTCTGACGAAGGATTATGGAACCATGCAGGTCTATGGAACCTACATTTTCCCGCGACCGATCAGCGATACGGACAATGAATGTTTATCAGACCGTTATGATATTAGCATATTTCCTACAGGTGGCAGCAGCGGCAACGGTTGGACGCGGGATTTTTTCAAAAATGCTCTGGCAGTGAGCAGCCGCAGTAAATTCCCTTTTAAAGCCATGGATAAACCCTTTCTGCTTACGGTTAATGATAAGGTAAACGAGAAATCAACGCAGTTGTTGATCACCCCACAATGGCAAAAGGAACGAATTCTTCGCAGAGAAAGCGGAAAAAATCCTGCCTTTGCGGTTGAGAAATACATTGGCGGGATTTATCAGAACAAACCGCAATCGGCAGCGGATTATACTGGTCTGTCCAGCAAAAACATCACCATGGAAGGCGATTTGAAGTGGCTGGATGTTTTTGAAGATTACTATGGCGTATATCAAGTAGAGGCTGAAGTCAGTGAATCTATGGATAAGGGAGTAAAAAGTTCACTCCCTCCCGAAAAAATCACGCTTTATATGCACAAAGATAATGACGGTAAATACAAGGTTATTTACTGTCAGATGAATAGCGATAAAACCAAAAGCTAACTTTCTTCATCCTTCGAAAATTGAACTTACCCGGTACTGAATTCATTTCAAGGTTCTCCGTGGCCGAACATATGAATAAGTTATTTTCATTCGGGAAAAAGAATTATACTTAACATTGTAGGCTGATAATTTTTGTAGTATATATTTAGAAAACATTGGAGTTAAAGTTATAAATGGATGAAAGAACAAAAGCCTGGCTGCTGTTGGCAGTCACGGCGGTTATGTGGAGCCTGGGAGGATTACTGATAAAATCAGTAGATGCCCATCCTCTGGCGATAGCGGGCGTCAGGGGCGGAATAGCGGCCATTGTTATGTTGGTGGTGCTGAAAAAACCACAAATCAACTGGTCTTTGGCCCAGGTCGGAGCGGCCCTGGCCTATTCAGCCACAACCATATTGTTTGTAAGTGCCAATAAAACAACTACTGCTGCCAATGCCATTCTGCTTCAGTTTACTGCCCCAATCTATGTAGCATTTTTGGCAGCCTGGTTATTAAAAGAAAAAACCAGGCTGTATGATTGGTTAGCGGTATTGATTGTAATGGGCGGAATGGTCTTGTTTTTCCTTGACAACCTCAGTACGCAGAGAGTCTTGGGTAATATTATCGCTGCGGCAAGCGGAGTAAGTTTTGCCTTTTTTACTGTCTTTATGCGCATGCAAAAAGACGGGTCGCCATTGGAATCAGTATTTTTAGGCAATATATTAACGGCTGTTATTGGACTTCCTTTTCTATCCCAATCAGTTCCGAATACGAATGGCTGGTTATTACTAATCATGCTGGGTGTTGTACAGCTTGGCATACCTTATATTTTATTTGCCAAGGCTATAAAACATGCGACGGCCTTGGAGGCCACCCTTATTCCGATTATTGAACCATTGCTAAATCCGCTTTGGGTATTTCTTATACTGGGTGAAACGCCTGGGATACTTGCCTTAACCGGCGGTGTGATTGTAATTGCTACGGTTACGATTCGATGTATTATGGCTGTGCTGGCTGAAGAAGTACCGTAGCAAAGGACTAATTGAGTGGATTATGTACCTATTCATACTGCTGTCACTACTCCTTTTATGTTTCATTAAAGAGTCCAAGGAAGACCTCTACCAGTTCTGGATCGAACTGTACAGCCGAACAGCGGATAATTTCCTGCACAGCCTGATCGTGATTTAGCGAATCTTTGTATGAGCGGGCGTGGGTCATGACATCATAGGCATCTACAATGGACAGAATACGGGCCAGAAAGGGGATGTCATGGGCCTGCAGACCTTCCGGATAACCACTTCCATCCCATCTTTCATGGTGGTACAAAATCTCCTCGGCTATGGCCGCCAGTTCATGGGAAGTATATACGATACGATAACCGATTTCCGGGTGTTTCTTGATTTCCAACCATTCTTCTTCCGATAGCTCACTGGTTTTGTTCAAAATATCATCGGCTATACCAATTTTACCTATGTCATGCAGCCTGGCTAGAAGTGCCAGGCGGTCTATTTCATTGGCGGGCAGATCCAGGGCCCGGCCAAATTGTATGCACATATTTTGTATACGTTGGGCATGTTCTCTGGTTTCCATGGTTTTTTCATGTAAACTGGTCTCCAGTGAAGTTATTATTGCATTACG
>JAAYCZ010000055.1 GCA_012729495.1 Syntrophomonadaceae bacterium
ACGGCCAACTCCCTTTCCGGTGTATACGGCGGCGCCAATCATGTAGGCGTTACCATTAATGGTCTGGGAGAAAGAGCCGGTAATTCATGTTTACAGGAAGTTATCATGGGATTAAAATATCTGATGAATGTTAATGTCAATTACAACACCATGATTTTCCGCGAAGTTGCTCAATATGTTGCCAATGCTTCCGGCCGTGAATTGCCGGTCAGCAAACCGATTGTGGGATCCAATATTTTTGCACATGAGTCCGGTATTCATGGTGACGGGGTTTTAAAAAACCCTCTGACCTACGAAGTTTTTAAGCCTGAAGAAGTAGGACTCGAGCGGCAGATTATTATCGGCAAACATTCAGGTACAGCTTCAATCAAATCAAAGTTCAAGGAATACATGATCAGTCTTACGGAAGAGGAAGCCAAGGAAATTCTGGCCCGGGTGCGGCAGATGTCGATCGATAAAAAGAGATCGCTCTTTGATAAAGAGGTAGTATATATTTATGAAGATATAATGAGGGAGAGGAATAAATAGTGGGGAAAACGATTGCCGAAAAGATTCTGTCTCTGAAAAGCGGTCAGGATGCACGGGCCAATGATATCGTTGTAGCCGATCTGGACTTTGTCATGGGTCAGGATGGTACATCCGGCCTGGCCATCAGAGCATTTGAAGAAATGAATTCCAAACGGGTTTTTGACCCGGTCAAAATAGCCATGGTGATTGATCACAGTGCTCCCAGTCCATTGGAAGGGGTATCTGCTCTGCACCACCAGATGAGGGTATTTGCCAATGAACAGCAGATCAATTTCTATGATATTGGCGATGGGGTCTGTCACCAGCTGGTACCCGAAAAGGGGCATGTCGTACCAGGTAATCTGGTTATCGGGGCCGATTCGCATACCTGCACTTATGGGGCCATCAACGTCTTCTCTACCGGCGTCGGCTCAACCGACCTGGCGGCAGGCTTAAGTTCCGGCAAGCTCTGGTTCAAAGTCCCGGAAACCTTTAAATTTATAATGAACGGCACACTTCCAGCCGGGGTCTATTCCAAGGATCTGATCCTTTACCTGATTGGCGACGTGACCGCCGACGGCGCCACCTACATGGCGGCGGAATATACCGGCCAAGCAATCGATGCCCTGTCGGTGGAAGGTCGATTCACCATCAGCAACATGGCTATTGAAATGGGAGCCAAATGCGGGCTGATGGAAGCGGATGAGAAAACAGTCGCCTGGGTAAAGGCACACAGCAACAAACCTTTTGAAACAGTCAAGGCCGATCCTGATGCAGTGTATGCCCGGGTGAAGGAATATGATGTTTCCAAATTGGAACCGCAGGTAGCCAAACCGCATACCGTGGACAATGTATCACCCATTAGCGAAGTTGTGGGTACACCTGTTCAGCAGGGGGTTATTGGTACCTGTACCAATGGCCGCATTGAGGATTTCCGCATTGCTGCAGAAATTCTGCGGGGCAGAAAGCTGGCTCCCGGTACCCGTTTGATTATTGCGCCATCATCTCGTCAGGTGATGTTGCAGGCTATGCGCGAAGGCCTTATCGAAATATTCATTGAGGCCGGGGCCGCAGTCGTAACCCCGGGTTGTGGACCATGTGTAGGCACCCATAATGGTGTCCCGTCCGACGGAGAAAATGTAATTTCCACTGCCAACCGCAATTTCAAGGGCAGAATGGGCAACAATAAAGCATTCATTTATCTGGCATCGCCGGCAACGGTAGCTGCTTCAGTTTTATACGGAAAGATCAGCGATCCGCGCGAATTTAACAGCTAGGAGGCTTCAACATGAATTTACACGGCAAGGTACACAAGTTTGGCAATGACGTTAATACGGATTATATAATTTCCGGCCGCCACAAGTTTAAAACCCTGGATATGAAAGAACTGGCCAAACATGTTATGGAAGATCTGGACCCGCAATTTTACAGCAAACTTAACAAGGGAGATTTTATCGTCGCCGGCAGCAATTTCGGCTGCGGTTCTTCCCGTGAGCAGGCGCCCCTGGCAATTATCAATGCAGACATAAGCGCGGTGATTGCCAAATCTTTCGCGCGGATATTTTATCGTAATTGTATTAATACCGGATTGCCCCTGATTGAATGTGATACAGATTTAATCAATCCGGAGGATGAATTGGAAATTGACCTTGGTGCAGGTGTATTACACAATCTGACCCAGGGAATTGATATTACCATCACCCCACTGCCGCCGGTCATGCTGAAAATATTAAATGACGGCGGTCTGGTGGAACATTTCAAAAAATACGGTGGTTTTAATTTCGACTAAATGAGCTGGGAGTTAGTACTCGCAGCAGATTAATTATTATTAACAGGAGGGCTTATCGTGACCGACAAAACAACTGCCACCGGGGAAAAAATAACGGTAGCAAACGGGATACTGAATGTACCGGATCACCCTGTCATCCCCTTTATAATCGGCGATGGAACCGGGCCAGATATCTGGGCGGCTGCTTCCCGGGTGCTGGATGCGGCTGTTGATAAAGCCTATAACGGACAGAAATCAATCGTCTGGAAAGAAGTACTGGCAGGCGAAAAAGCTTTTGATCTGACTGGTGAATGGTTGCCCCAGGAAACCCTGGATGTTATAAAAGAATATATTATTGCCATCAAAGGCCCCTTGACTACACCGATTGGCGGGGGGATTCGTTCTTTAAACGTGGCTTTGCGGCAAAAGCTGGATCTGTATACCTGCCTGCGGCCGGTGCGCTGGTTTGAAGGCGTGCCCTCACCGGTAAAAAGACCGCAGGATGTGGATATGGTAATCTTCCGCGAAAATACGGAAGACATCTATGCCGGGATCGAGTATCCGCAGGGAAGCCCGGAGGCAGATAAACTGATGCGTTTTTTGCTTGAGGAAATGGGTGTTGATAAAATACGTTTCCCGCAAACTTCTGCCCTGGGCATCAAACCGGTCTCTGAAGAAGGCAGCAAACGACTGGTTCGCGCCGCTATTGAGTATGCTTTGGCCAAGGGGTTAAAGAGTGTTACCCTGGTACATAAAGGCAATATTATGAAGTTTACCGAAGGTGGATTTAAACAGTGGGGCTATGAGGTGGCTGAAACAGAGTATGGTGACAAGGTCTTTACCTGGAACCAGTATGATGATATCAAAGACAAGGACGGAATAGAAGCCGCGGATAAGGCCCAGAAAGAAGCGCAGGCAGCCGGGAAAATCATCATTAAGGATGCGATTGCTGATATTTTTCTGCAGCAGATTCTTACCCGTCCTTCCGAGTTTGATGTAGTGGCTACCTTAAATCTTAACGGCGATTACATTTCTGATGCCCTGGCAGCCCAAGTGGGTGGCATTGGCATTGCCCCCGGTGCCAACATCAACTACCAGACCGGACATGCCATTTTTGAAGCTACCCATGGCACGGCGCCCAAATATGCCAACCTGGACAAGGTCAACCCTTCTTCCGTCATCCTCTCGGGAGAAATGATGTTGAGACATCTTAAGTGGGACGAGGCCGCTGATCTGATCATCAGGGCGATGGAAAAAACCATTGCCAGCAAGGTAGTAACCTACGATTTTGCCAGACTTATGGAAGGTGCTTGTGAAGTAAAATGTTCACAGTTTGCCGATGAACTGATTGAAAATATGTACTAAGGCCGAGGTGAAATATCCTAAATAGCAAGGAGTTCAGCGGTCGGGTCCAACCCGGCCGTATCATTTCCGGAGAGAGTTGGGAGGGGGGATAAAAAATGAGCCACAATAAATTTAAAGCATCATTGCGTGATAAAAATAAATTCTCTGTAACCTGGGAACTGGTTCCCGGCCGGGGCGCCCATGAAAAGGCACAGGATAATGCCATCCTGGCAGCAGAGCAGGCGGCCAGGGGCGGCAGGATCGATGCTCTTTCCATTACCGACAATCCGGGCGGCAAACCGGCCATGTCGGCTGCTTACCTGGGAATGGAGATTTTAAAACTGGGGATCGAACCGCTGGTTCACTTTACCTGCAAAGATAAAAACCGTAATCAGATCGAATCTGAACTTTATGCCCTGAACCGCGCCGGCGTCCGCAACCTTTTGGTCATGACCGGTGATTATCCGGTCAGCGGATTTAAAGGCCGGCCTAAACCGGTGTTTGATCTGGATTCGGTGCAGGCTATGGAGCTCATTTCCAATATGAATAACGGGCTGGAGATCACGGAAGCGAATAAATCGATTTTACATCAGCCCGGTGATTTTTTTGCCGGCAGTGTGGTTTCTCCATTTAAGGCAACGGAAGCCGAACTTATGAGTCAATATCAAAAACTGGGCAAGAAAATCAGCCATGGAGCAGGCTTTATCGTAACCCAACTGGGGTTTGATGCCCGTAAATTCCACGAGGTTTTACAGTTTATCCGGGGGATTGATGCTGATCTGCCGGTTATCGGCAATCTTTATATTTTGCCCTATGGTGCGGCCAGATTGATGAACGCCAACCAGCTGCCGGGCTGTGTAGTCCCGGATAAACTTCTGGCGGAAATCGATCAGGAAAGAAACGCAGCCGATAAAGGCGTCGGCGCCAGGCTGCTGCGGGCGGCCAAAATGTATGCTTTGATGAAAGGCATGGGCTTTGATGGTGTAGATATCGGCGGCCACAATATTAAATATGAGCAGGTCGAATACATTATTGACCAGGGGGAAGAACTCAGCGCTGACTGGATGAAGCTGATATCGGAATTTGATTATCCCCAGCCCCACGGATTTTATTTCTTTGCCCAAGATGAAAAGACGGGCCTGAATACGAAAGATCCGGTTGATCGCGCCAAACTGCAGCCTGAACTTCCGGTTGGCATGAATTACCGGATGATGCGGCTGTTCCATCAAGTTTTTTTTACTCCTGATAAAAATCTTTATCCTTTGCTGCACAAGTATTATGCGGGAATCAAAAATCCCCGTCGCTATAAATTTGAGCACAGGCTTAAAGTGATCGGCAACGACTGCAGGGATTGCGGTGATTGTGCCCTGCTTGACCTGGCCTATCTCTGCCCTATGTCGCAATGCCCCAAGAATCAGCGTAATGGTGCCTGTGGAGGAAGTTACGACGGCTGGTGTGAAGTATTCCCCAATGAAAAAAAGTGTGTCTGGGTCAGAGCCTATGCCATGTTGAAGGCTTATAATGAGGAATCGCAATTGGAAAACCAATACCTGCCTCCGGTCAATTGGGATCTTTATCAGACCTCTGCCTGGTATAACTACTATACCAGCCGGGATCATTCGGCGGCGAAAAAAGAAGATGCCGGCCTCAAAGAAAAAGCAACAGTCAATCGTTAAGCAGATTAGCCAGGTTTATTTTTAAAACTGTTTAAAGGAAGCTATCCTGAATCCCCAAAAAGGATTTGAGGTACAGCTTCCTTTTTATCGCGCCAATTAAATAAAAAAACAGGAAAGGAAAATTACACTCTGGCTCCTGCAACCTTTATCATATTGTGGGATAAACACAAGACCTCCCATTCAGTCTTTTAAGACAGCTTATCGTTTTAGTAGAAAATGATCGCCAGACATCCTGGCCCTACATGTGTGCCGACTACCGGGCCGGCTTCAACCAGATATACGGGGACAGCAAAATCAGCCTGGAGTCTGGCCTGCAGCTGTTGTGCGTTTTCCAGAGCATCAACATGCAGTACCGAAATTTTGTGCAGATTAGGGCGATGCTTTTCGAGCTCATTGATAATACGCTGAAGGGCTTTGCCCGCAGTGCGAACTTTATCAAACAGCACGATTTCCCCGGCTCTAACCGTCAGGATGGGTTTTAACTGAAGAACATTTCCCAAGATACCGCTTAGTTTACTGATCCTGCCGCCCCGGACCAGATATTCAAGGTCATCAACCATAAAATAAACCTCCATAGCCTGGCGCATCGATTGAATTTCCGCTTTAATTTCACTTATGTTACTGCCTGCAGCCAACATTTCGGCCGCGCGGATAACCTGAAAACCCAACCCCATGGCCCCGGATAATGAATCGATAATTGTAACCGGCGGGTGATCATCGGGTAGCATAGAACAGGCTATTTGTGCTGATTGCACCGTGCCTGACAATTGCGAAGAAATTAAAATTGCCAGCGCTTCATCGCCGGGGGTAAGCTGATTGAACCATTCCAGAAATTCACCGGCTGAAGGTTGTGAAGTTGTCGGAAAAACACGGTTACTTCTTAGATATTGGTAATATTCCTGGTTGCTTGGACCTTTGCCTTCCTTGAAATCCTGTTGGGGCAGATGTACGTTTAACGGCACAATTATAATCCCGTATTTTTTTACGATAAAGTCAGGCAGATAGGCGGTACTGTCAGTTATAAGCAATGTTGTCATATAAAATCTCCTTATTAACAGAATATTCAGCAAACATCAGTATCGTATATAATCGAATAATTTTCAAGTATCAAAATCTGTCATTTTGCTTGTAGAGATTGAGTGATGCTTTTGTTTAATTCGTAATCCGTTAATAGTGATATAATTATTCAAGAATAAGCACAGGAGGAGTAATAATGAGCGGGACAAAAGTGGTCAGGGTTCCCTTGCGGGTGGCCAACAGTTATTTGCTGATGGGCCCAAAAACAGTTATTGTCGATACCGGTGACCCTGGCTTTAGCGGCGGGATTTTAAAGGCTCTGCAAGCCAATGGTGTGAAAAAGGAAGACGTCAGCATGATCTTTTTGACCCATGGACATATCGACCATTTTGGTAGTGCCTATGAACTAAAAAGACAATTGGATGTACCGATTGCTATTCAGAGCATCGATTTACCTTTTTTCCTTAATGGGACGCAGGCACCCCTGTATCCGGTCAATGCTCTTGCTGCTATGATCAAAGCCATCGGCAATAATATGCAAGTTAAAAAGAGGTATGGAATAAAAGCAGATATTGTTTTTGATGAGGAATTGGATCTGCGGGATTATGGTGTAAACGCATATGCCATCGCTACCCCGGGTCATACGTTGGGTTCATCTTCTGTAGTGATACCTGATGATGATGCTGCCATTGTGGGTGATCTGCTGGTGCGCAAGTATTTTCTGTTTGGACAGGGCTGTAAACCGCCATTTTTACACGATGCCCAAAAACATGCCGAAAGTATGCATAAATTATATAGCTTGGGAGTGAAAAAATTCTATCCCGGACATGGCCAGACGATTTTACCGCAGGATCTATGCCGGAGCCTGCAGCCCCGGCCGGCACAATAAAAACGGGTTTAGCCTACTATATTGGCATTTGGGTGGTTGATGATCTGCTGATAGTGTTGATCCATCTGATTTATCAGCCGCGGGATTCGGGAGTAGAATTTTCCTCTTCCCGCCTGTTCGATCATAGCGGCAAGCTCTGATATCTGCATGAAACCATACATACCGGCCGTACCCTTGATAGCGTGACTTAATTCCTGAATAGCCCGCATATCATGATGATCAACTGCTGTATGCAGATCATCAAGCATCTCCGCCAGGATTTCGATGAATTCAGGCAGCAACTGGCTGATCAACTCGTTGGATGATGGTGGGCTGCTTTTAACTATATAATCGGTTTTTAAATGGGTTTTGATTTCCGTTGCCAGCTCATCGGCAGTAAACGGTTTCGGTAAATAGGATGAACAACCACAGGCCATGCATTTTTCGTAATCATAGCTCAAGGTATTGGCGGTAACGGCAATAATCGGGATATGATCATAGTAGCTGTTGGCCCTTATTTTGCGAGTGGTTTCGTAGCCATCAAGAACCGGCATCTGCATATCCATCAATATGAGGTGGAAATCCTTCTCCTGCAGCATTTGCAGGCATTCCAGACCATTGTTGACGGCCTCGGCAGCGAAACCATAGCTGCTCAGCATCTGCATGATAAGCTTTTGGTTTAAATCATTATCCTCTACCAGGAGGATATTAACCGGCAGGAAATGATTGAAGAGATACGCACAGTTTTGATCATTCATAGCGGAATAATCCGGACTGATATTGAGATCCTGGTAACCGTATTCTGCCTGGGTATAATCGTTATTTGCATCTGCTTTTGGTATATTGAGGATATAGTCGATTAAGTTTAACAAGTTTTGTCCACATTCCTTGATGGTATCCAAATGACCCCTTTGCTCAGCGCTGAGCGCACTGTGTCCGAGAAGATCTGCAGAACCCATTATCCCTATCATGGGGGTACGCAATTCATGCCCTAGGTTGTCAAGTAACCTATGCTTGGCCAAACAGGAATTATCTGCCGAACATTCTTTTTCTATTAATATGTTTAGGCGCCGGATTACGTTGCGGTTATGATAATAAAAAATCAAAACCAGGAGAACCGCAACTATTGACGCTAACACCGGGAATATAACCGGATGATTGAAAAAGAATGCCGGTTTAAATGGCAACAACCAATAAAAGAAATTTAGCCATGTCAATATGACCATAATGATGACTAGTTTAAATGACCGGGTAAATGTGTTTTTCATTTTTTCTTCAATCATATTATAACCCCCCATAATCTAAGCAATATGGACATTGATCTAAAGGGCGTATGAATAGATTACAACATTTTCCATAAAAAATTTGTCTGCTTATGGTTTGAAAAATGCGTTATTATTTGGTTTTGTTGACGAATATGGACTAAGAACTTCGTAAACAGGCCGGTTTTATAAAAAAATACATGAAAATAATCATTATTTCCGTTTTCAAGTGGTCAAACATGCAAGATAATCAATCGATAATATGTATTATTTTTTGAAAGTTTCCCGGGAGAATCATTGAATTTGTCTTGAAATGTATGCAAGGCAGGAAATTTAAAACCCTAAAGGGAATTTTATATCGTAACCGCAGAAGATAATTAAAGGTTAGGGGGAATAGAAATTGCCTGGAATGTTACCCGCAAAATCTATCATAATAGGTTTGGTAGCTTTGATTGCAATGGTTTTCGTCAATCCGGCCGCGGCGGCAGAATCAAGTTACTCAAGTGATTTGATTATTAAAATAAATCAGGAGCAGGTTGTAATCCCTTCCGAAGACCAGCCGCCGGTCATTATTAACGACCGTACCTATGTCCCGCTCAGGATTATCAGCGAAAATATGGGTGCCAAGGTTGAGTGGCACGAGGACAGCCGCCAGGTGTTCATCCTGTGGAAAAAGCAGAGTATTCATATTTGGCCTGATTCCCGGGGGGAAGATGTACAAATCATCATAGACGGTCAAATTTTGGAGATTCCTTCTGCGTTAGGCAAAGCTTACATAAGTGAAAAAGGACGTACTATGATCCCGCTGCGGGCGGTGGGGGAAGCAATGGATTGCGAGGTAAACTGGATCGATGAAACCAGGACGGTAGATATTAAATATACGCCGGTGCCGATCATCATCGAGGAAGAACCGACGCCAATCAAGGAAACACCACCGGAGGAAGATCCGGTCATAACGGAAGAAGCAGTCCAAAACCTTCAATTGCTCAAAGATCTGGCCGTATACAAGACCAATTTGAAACTGATCGACGGCAAGGTCATCAATTCCGAGGAGTTATTAAACCGTCCGCCGACCGATTTCAGCGCGGCACAACTGGAGGTTTTCAGAACCTATTTAGCCCAGCTCAGCAAATATAATGCAGTTATTACACTCCCGGAAGGCTCAGCCGTAAACAACGCTGATATCACGATATTGGGTGATGCTTATCTTAGTGCCGGGCAGCTGAAAAAATGGATCGAAAATGAGACTCCGCGCCTGATTGCCAAAGCTAAAGCCAGCGGCTTGGAATTTAAACCGATTCCGGATTTGGCAGAATTATATATAAATATCGGAAAAGAATATGGAATCAGAGGGGATATAGCTTTTTGTCAGGCTGCCAAGGAAACCGGTTACTGGCAATTTACCGGTTCGGTAACGCCGGAACAGAACAACTACTGCGGATTATGGGCCACCGGAACTCCCTTGACCGGGCAGGAATCACTGAACGGGGCTGACCCGGAACAGGTAACTTTTACAGCGGGTCTGCACGGGGCCACGTTTGTTACCCCTGCCGCCGGGGTGGAGGCTCATATCCAGCATCTTTATGCCTATGCCACCAAGAAACCTCTGCCGGCGGGGAAAGTATTGATTGATCCCCGTTTTGCCCTGGTCAATAAAGGAATTGCACCCACCTGGCTGCAGTTGAATGCACGCTGGGCAGTTCCCGGCACCACCTACGGGCAAAGCATACTGGCCGATTATTGGTTAAAGGCAGCCTATTAATAGCATCTTGCCCGCCTGCACAGAAAAATGGACTATTCAATATATAACCCCGCTCTGCCAAAGGCAGAGCGGGGTGAATTCTTTTAAGAGATTAAATTAAACAGAATTATTTCTTAAGGGCAGCAGCTTTCTTGGCCAAGGAGCCAAAAGGTGCTCCCACCGGCAGAACGGTGAAACCATAATGAGTATTTAGTACCGTGGCTGCCGAACCGTAGAAAGACACGATGGCGATACCCATTTCAGAGAAAGCGGCCAGCATGTGCCAGGCTTCTCCGCCCCAGTCCAGGGTACTCATGAATAAGCCCAGGAAGAGCAGGTCAATCAGGAAAAAGATAATGAACAATACTTTATTAGCCCCCATGGCACCAACCGTCATGAAAGCGGTAAAGATAAAATAACCCAGAAAAGCGAAACCAAGCTGATGAGGATCAAAGCCGGCTCCTTTTGCAATGGTTCCGGTTACTTGCATATACCAGGTCATTGCCACCGCAAACCAGAAGAATCCATATCCGCAAAAAGCAGTTGCTCCGAAGGTGTTGTCATGTTTGTAATCCATCAGACCAGCCACAAATTGAGCCGCGGCGCCAAGAAAAATTGCCCAGGGTATAATATAAGCCACCCCTTCAGTAATTCCCAGCTTTTGGGTTGAGGCCACCAACGTTACCATTGCCAGACCCAATAAGCCCAGCGGCGAGGGATTTGCAACCAGGCTCTGCACATGACCTGAAACTCTGACTTCCGAAATAGAACCGGCTTTTTCACTTGTGTTGCCTTTTGACATAATTTCCTCCCCGTAATTATTCATTGATTAATCTTCCTACCTTTGGTTTAACCGACACTTGATGATCATTTGCAGCTTTTGTTTCCCTCCTTTCGCTAATATCCTTATCAATTTCAACAAATCTTTCAAAATTCCTGTTTTTTATATAATTGTTTATTTGGAGCTATGCATCCAAAAACAACATAATTTTTAAGACTTTATTTTAATTTCATAACATACAAAGTATTAATATAAATTATTGGAAAATATAATAATTAAAAAATTGAGAATAATTAAAAAATTGGCACGAGAAAAGAAGGAATTAGCATGTGAACTAGCGAAAAGATGGATAAGTCAAATAGGTTTACATTTATTGGCGCTGCAGGACTTTAATGTCTTCAGAAACGGAGGTGTTAAAAGCAACAAATTATAAAGTATTTCTTAAAAACGTGGATAAAACAGGCCGGGAAAAAGTGAAATATACTTAAGGAGGTATGATAGTGTCCGCTAATTTTGCGTATAAGAATGCGCGCGATCTTAAATTTATTTTAAAAGAGTGGCTTCCGACCGAGGAAATATTTGCTTACCCACGTTTTGCTGATTATTATTCCAAGGAGGATGTTGATTCAGTCCTGGATCCTTGCCTCAAAATGGCCAAGGAATTATTAGAACCCAGCAATGAAGATGGGAATGCCAATCCCTGCCGCTACGAAAATGGAAAAGTGGTTACGCCGCCCACATTTGGCCCGCTGTTTCATAAATTGCAGGAAGAAGGGTGGGGAACCAGCAATATTGATGACTCTGAAGACGCTATGGTCTTGCCCCATGTCTTAAAATCAGCGGTTTGGGAGTTGTTCCTGGCTGCCAATCCAACCCTCCTGCCTTACATCATACTCACCTGTGGTGCAGCAGAATTAATTCAGAGTTTTGCGACACCGGAATTAAAGGAAATGTTTTTGCCCAAAATGATGGATGGTACCTGGGCGGGAACCATGTGTCTGACCGAGTCAACTGCCGGCTCTGATGTCGGAGAAATTTTATCCAAAGCTTATCCCACTGATCATCCCCGCATCTTTAAAATCAAAGGCAGCAAGATTTTTATCACCGGCGGTGACAACGATTTTACCGAAAACGTTATTCACCTGTATCTGGCCAAGATAGAGGGAGCTGCTAAAGGAACCAGGGGAATATCGCTGTTTATTGTCCCCAAATTCTGGGTTAACGAGGATGGCAGCCTGTCGGATAATGATGTTCAGACCACTGGTATTGAGCATAAGATGGGCCAGTACGGTTCAGTAACTGCTTCCCTGAGTATGGGCGAAAACGGCGGCTGCCGCGGCTGGCTGTTGGGAAAGAATCCGCTGGAAAATGACGGAGTCGGCGAAGGTATGGCGCAAATGTTTGAAATGATGAACGGGGCCCGTATGGAGACCGGTCATTCTGCCTTGGCCTGTATCGCCAATGCGTTTTACAATGCCCGTGATTATTGCCAGGAAAGAATTCAGGGCCGTCTAATGACTGATCCCAAGGGCGACCGGGTTAATATTATCAAGCATGAAGATATCAGAAGAACCCTGCTCATGGGCAAAGCCCACATTGAAGCTATGCGGGCGATGATGTACAAAACCTATTTTGCTTTTGATGTGCGTCATAGTGAAACTGATCCCGACAAGCGCAAAAAAGCCGGCAACCTGATTGAAATCTGTACCCCGCTTTGCAAGGCCTATCCCAGTGATGAAGCTTGGTGGCTGATTGGCGAAGCGATTCAAGCTTACGGAGGTTACGGTTACTGTGAAGAATATCCGGTAGCACAAATTGCCCGGGATGTTAAGATTTATTCCATCTGGGAGGGAACCAATTACATTCAGGCCATGGATTTGGTCGGACGCAAGTGGACGATGGGCAAAGGAGCTGTTTTTGCTGAATTCATTCAGGAAATGCGTGACTTTTGCGCTGCCCATAAAGCCAGTGTGGAAGCTGCCGCAGTTGGTGAGATGGGGCAGACGGATCTCAGCCTGAACCGGGAGTTCGCTATTTTGGAACAAGCCCTGGATGCTTACGGACAACTGCAAATGGCTATCGGAGGATATTTTGGCCAAAAACAGTTCAGCATGCTGCCTTTATATGCACGCCGCATCCTGACGGCTACTTCTCAGTTATATGCGGGCAGATGCATCTTGGATCAAGCTTTATTGGCTTCTCAGAAGGCCCAGGAAGTGGGGCCGGATCATTATGATTATAATTTCTATGTAGGCAAGATTTTATCGGCCAAATATTTTATCCGCAATGTAGTACCTAATGTTTGGGCCGTAGCCGATATTATTAAGGACGGTGACAGATCAGCTCTTGATATTCCATTGGAGTCTTTTGAATATTAATGCCAGGCCATAAGAATTAAAAGATTTAACAGTGACTGCTCCCGGGCAGTCACTGTTAGTTTCTGGCGAATCTCAACATGTAAGCACCGATGGAGCTGCCAACATACTGCAAAACGAGATCGGGTTTCTGATAAATATCAACGTGTAAGTACTGATAGAGCTGCCAACATACTAACGAGATCAAGTTTCCGGTGAACATCAACTTGTAAGCGCTAACAGAGCATATAGTTTAAAGCGAATTGCCGGCAGCAAAAAATCCGCTGAATTTGCATTTTCCGCAGCCGCAGATAAATGATGGTCTATTTCTTGCTGCAGCTTCAGGTATTCGCTGTTGGTCAGGAGCCTATTCAAATCACCCAGTGAAGCAAACAGATGGGAGTAAAATTCACTGCTGCTGATCGGATCATGGCTTTTTGCGGGTGGATTATCTTTCATTTTTATTCCTCCCTCAGAGTAATATTGGGGATGATGCTATCCTTTAAATCATCCAGCCGGAATATGAATATATCTCCGTCTTCTTCCTCAATAAAACGTTCCAGCCCGGACTGATCCTCGCTGATATTCAGTAAATAATAGCAGGCCGGGGGGAATAATTCACCTTTGTTGATCGGCACATGTTCCACCCGTAAATCCATATCCTTGAACTGGCGGCTTACATTTCGCGGGGCCAGGGTTCTGGATAATTGGTTTTTCATTTCCGTCAGCAGATCCTGATAGCTATCAAGGGTTGCCAGCATTTGTTCATACTGCTGCTTAATCTTTTGTATATCCTCCGCCCGAGTGTTAAGATGATCAATTTGCATTTCCAGTAAAGAGAACTGGTTTTGCATACGTGCAAGGGCGTTATTTAAAATACTTGGATCGTTCAGGTTGGTTTCTTTTAGCATACTTTTAAATTTCGGCCAGGCTTCGTTTACAATCTTGCCGGCAGCAGCACTGAAAATATAAAAATCGGGATGGGCCGCCTCATCATGCTGCTTGATCAACTGCTGCAAATTTTCCTGCACCTGAGTCAAAAGAGCGGCTATTTCATCGATCAGGGAAGTATCTGGGGGATTGAATAAATGCATCTCCAATAACAGCGGCTCCGGTTTACCGGAACGAATGCTTACTCTTTCCAGCAAATAAAGCAGCGAGCGCAGCCAAGTTTCAAAATTACGTACCGCAAGCTGAATCCGTTTACGGTCGCGCTGCTTGATGCTGAGCTCCAAAAGCTCTGCATAGAGGATGAATTGCGGACGGATATGCTGTTTGTACCACAAAGTTAGCGACGGAGAGTATTTTTTATGGGCTAAATTATTTTCAATTTTGTGCAATTCAGCTAAGCAAATGTCCCAGTTCTCTGTAGAATTTTCATCGCTGAAGGTTATTTTTGCTAAGAGTTTTTGAATGAGTTCCAGGTTTATCAGCAAGCGTTTAAAATCTCTGCCAAAACTATTGCTGTCCGCATCCCAACTCATCCACAATCCCCTTAGAGCTGACTGAAACGGATAAACCTGCCAGCACTTTGCAAGCTCTGGCAGAGCCTTTAGCGATTGCCATGACTTTAACGTATCCAGGCATTTAGACATGGCTGTTTGCGTATCCTTAAGGGCATATAATAGTTCCAGCAACAACTGCTCCTGACTGTGACTGGTTGTGAAGCGCAGGCTGTCAACCAACTCATGGTTCTGTTTAAGCACATTTAAGCCGTTTTTAACATGGTTGTACATCTGTGCAGCCCGCTTCAGATTTTTTATAATGTCCTCTTTCAAGGCGGTTTCATCGCGGGCAATTTTATATAGCCTCTTAATATCTTCTTCCAATTCAGCCCGATAAAGCGGAAAGAATTGTTCGTGAAAACTCTGATAATAATAGCTGTTCAAATCGAGAATCAGGTCTTCCAATTCATTGCGCTCCAGCTCTTTACTTTTTAAAGCTTGTCCTTGCAATTGCAGTTCTTCTTTGATTCTAGTCAGGAAAGCTGACAATTCAAGCATGTTATTACGTATATCCGGTTCCGGCAGATGCAATTACTTCACCCCCAAAAATGAACCCAGCAGCATTTGCTGCAGGAAAATATTATTTTCCGCCTTGAATCGGTCAGGATGATTAAGATATAAATCCTGAATGGAGTGCCGGGTATATTTACTGGCCGTCGACCATTGTTTTTCGGCTTCGTTTTGCAAGTCAGAATCAGCTGATGGAGCCAATTGGGTATATATATCACGGTTAAAAAATGGGGCGGCAGGAATCCATTTATAAAGGGCCAGGTAATTTTGTAAAAGCCTGCCGGCCAATGCTTTTGACATAAGGATTTTTTGTCTGTGCGCCAAAAAACGTAAAATTTCCATCGCCGTAAATGCTCTATGGGGCAGAACCGCCAAATCCCGGTCGATTTTTGCCAGCAGTCGGTTAAGAGTATTTTCATCAAACTGCGTATCGTTGATAAAATAAGCGGCCAACCAATCATCCTCACCCGGTTCGAGCTGAAGAAACAAATGATTCATTTCCAGCCAAGTATTTTGGGCATTGCCGTTAAGATTGATGAGCAGATTTTGATAGGCATTAAGGTATACCCGGGCGCTGTTTTCGGCCTGCAATTCGGGAAAGTATTGCCGGTATAAATCCTGGCTGAATTTATAAGGGGTACAACTGCCCAGCAATGCATAAATGGACAGCGATTTGGACAATAACCGGCGGATTGATTTATATAGTTGGTTATTGTCTTCCGGGTGTAATTCTTCTCTGCCGGTAATCCACTGCTGATAAACAACCTGCAGCAGTGCCAGGCATTCATTTAACATGCCCAACATATATAATTGTTCAGCGGCATCCAGGTATTGGTTAAGATGAAAGATTAGGTTTTCCGGTTGTTTTTCCGGGGCAAAGGTTAATGAGCGAACAGATTTAATCAGCAAATCTATTTTATCACCATAAAGCGTCGGATGATTTGAGACTGTAACAGGTTGCAGCAAACCATGATGGCTTTCGGCTTGTTCCTGAACCAGTTGGGAGCACCTGGATTTCAACTGGTTCCGTAATTTAGGGTTGGCGGTTCTTTCCAACAGATAAGCACATTCCTCCTCGCCCAGAACAGCAAGGATAGCTTCATAACAGTCTTTAAAGTCATCACGATAGAGATTGATTAAAAATTGCAGACTGTGAGGAGAAGATTTTTCCGCGGCGATGGCCGAGGGCAGATAGCGCAGAAATTCCTCACAGAGTTGCAAAGAACCATGCAGCAGCTCATTCTGAACCGCCAGGCTATCCAGGTTAAAAAAAAGAATCTGCATGAATACAGGCTTATATTCTCCGTAAGCCAGACTCTGCCGAAGAAAAACATATTGACTGCTGCTTTGTATTTTAATTTCTCGATAGCCGGACAGGCTTTGCCGCAATTCTTTTTTCAGTTGGGCTTCATTACGCCAGAAGGAGAAAAGATCTTCGCGGGGCAGATCCTGCCAGCGTTGCAAAAGATTTTGCATAAACAAACTCCCTGGTTTACCTGCCATATAGTTCATTATTCAACATCTGACAGGCATTGACCGCTTTTTGATAATTGCTTTCGGTTAAAAAGATGTAATAATAAATGGATTTCTCTTTATTGGTAAAAATACCTCCCAGGTAATCAGGCCCCAGGACTTCAATTTTGTCAGTACTGGACTTATTACCCCGCAGGTAGCGGTAACTTTGTACGCGGCTGACAAAATCATAACGCCCGATTTTCTCAAAATGACTTTTCAATCCCAGTTCCTTGTATGAATTGCCTTTTTCATATTTATAAACCACTTCTTTCTGCCGGGATGCAGGTAATCCCCAATCAACCTGGGGACTGCTGACCAGAAACTTCTGCAAAGCTTCAACTTCCTGTGCAGCGATGGTCAACCCATAACTGAAAAGCAAATATTCATGCAGAAAGGCAGGAAAATCATCCAGCGTCAGGAAGGGCTGGGGATGATTGATTAAAAAATCCGGATTTTGCCTCAGATAATCATAAAAGTCATCTCTTCCGTAACGGAATGGGGTCAGGCAATGACCGTATTCCCGATACAATGAATCCGCATATAAATTATAAAAGGACCGATAGAGTTCATAGGATTTGCGGCGTAATCTTTGCGCGTAGGCAATCAGCATGAGCAATTCGTCTTCATCCAGCCGGGTCTGCCGCTTGATTTTTTCGGTAATTATCTTGATTTCTTCGGCGCGATAGGCAGATGTACTCATCTATTCTAAACCTGACCTTTCTGTGATGATAAAAAATTAGCTGCCGAACGTACTGAAAACATAACCTTGCGATTGTAATTCGGTTATAATCCGATTCAATGCGTCGGTATCACTCTGGGATACGGCATGCATCAGAATAACTGCGCCGGGATGAATATTGTCCATTACATGCTGATAAACATAATCAGCACCCGGTTGCTGCTGCGGATCCCAATCCTTCCAGGCCATGCTCCAAAAAACACTGGTATAGCCCAGCTCTTTTGTCCATTTTAAACTATTGCTGTTAAAGTTGCCCATCGGCGGGCGCAGATATTTATCCATTTCCAAGCCGGTCAAATCGCGATAACTGTTTTCCAGGCTGGTTATTTCCTGGTTCAGCTTGCTCTGGCTGATAGTGGAAAAATCAGGGTGATTGAAACTGTGGTTGCAGACCAGATGGCCTTCTGCCTGCATACGTTTTACCAAATCAGGCTGGGTTTTAATGTACTGACCGGTAATAAAAAAAGCCGCCTTGACATTATTATCTGCCAGGGTATCCAGTATTTGTCCGGTATAGCCCAATTCATAACCGCAATCAAAAGTGAGGTATATCTTTTTGCTTTCATTGGGGATGATATAAATTGCCTGGTTCTGGGCCAGCATATCTTTATAGCCCGGGTTGGTATCCGGATATTGATGTTGATTATTGCGCACGAAATACCAGGAAAGAGTGCCGGCCGTATTGGATGCCGGAGCATTGGACGAATTGTTGGGTTCATTTGCCGGCACTGTTGGTTTCTTTTCAGGGGCAGGTGTTTTATCCACCGGCTGATTTTGATTTTGGTTGGGTTCTGGATTTTCATTAATGTTTGGTTCCATACATCCGCCGAGCAATAGCATGATCATGATTGCCAACAAAACGATAGGTTTTCTTTTCATAATGGTACTCCTTCTGTAAATAATGAACTACAAATAATGTCCTGACCTTCTTTTTAATATTCTATAATAATTATATGGACAAAATACTGTAATTTCACTATTTATAAGCTTGATTCGAGCAAAAACTGACATGAAAGATTTTGCTTAAATGGTTAAAAGAGCTCATTTGAATCATTTGGAAGTATTTCGATAATGAAAGCAGGTTTATGGATGAACAATAGATTTAGAATCACCATATTCCCCATCCTGGTTTTTTTGTTTTTGCTGTTAATAGTAGCGCAAAACTGGTCACTCCTTACCAATAACAAGAATTCAGTGGTATATACTTATTTGCATAGCTTTGCCTCCGGCGTAATAGGTTCCGGTTACGGAAGCGCCAGCGCGGCTGAGATTCCTTTTTCCTTGCTTGAACCGGGAGATATATTACTGGGGGGATGGCCCAACTGTGCCTACGGTAAATATTCACATGCCGGTTTATATTTGGGGGAAGGAGAAGTGCTGGAGGCGTATGTCGACTATGGTATCTGTATTCAGCCCCTGGGTCATTACGATGAATACACCGAATTATGCTTTATAAGAGTCAATGTAAGCGATGAGATCAAGGCAAAAATAATTGCAGATGCCCACAACTATGTCAGCAAAACTTTTTATCCGGTAGCTTTCAAACAAAATGACCGCTATTATAATTGCAGCAGTATTATCTGGAAGGCCTACAAAGAACAGAAGATCAATCTGGATGCCAATAATGACCTATGGATAGCACCGGAAAGTTTTCGCAACAGTCCTTATGTCAACATAATCTTCGAGAAGGGGATGTAGGCGATATTTAAAGCGATCCTGAGGCTCTATATCATTCAATTATCGGCAATCCTGGCGGTATGGCTGGGGATGTATTATCCGGGGCTGGATATAGCGCTTTCCTTGTTGTACCTGTTGATTATATTGGGGGAAGCCAGCTATAAACGGTTTTCATTTTTGCAGCAGAGTTTGATCGGTATAGTATGGCAGCTGCCGGCTTTGTTTTTATCTTTGACAGTTTTGCTGGGTCTTGATCGGGCGACGGATTTTTCCTATTATTTTATTTTTATGCTGCAGCTCTGGCATACACCGGTTTTGCCGCTTATTACTTTGCTGCCTGACTTTATACACCTCGATAAACCTTTTTATTATTATGAATTGTTTTTAATGGCTCCGCTGTTGTGGACAATATACGTATTGCCTTTGATAAAAAGAAATAAATCGCTGTTTCATCAGAAAAAAATTAATCCGTTGGCTTGATTGTTTATCTTTAGCCGATATTACGGCAAAGAATCGAACCGTAGTTCTGCAACAATCTTACCAACGGATTTTTATAAAGACAGTAACGGTATTTTCTTATAGGACTGAGAGTAGTATTCGATTAAGATTTATCTCGTTAGAGGACTTAATTGAAAACTCTGGTGCGTACCTTACAAGAACCGTTTCTGTCTCTGAGTTTAGTATGTACAAACTAGAAACCGCTATGCAGGAAAATAATGCAAAAATAAAATTATCGATTGAAATAAAGATTTTAATTAAGTCTTGGCATTGGCCATGTTAGAATTAAAGAATGTATTATTTATGATTAAGGAGTTGGACAGGATGATATTACAGTCAGCACTGGGCAGGGAAGGCAAAATCGGACCCATGAAAACAAAAAACAGGATCGTGATGCCTGCCATGGCCACCGGATTGGGTTCAATCAACGGCGAAGTAACCCAGCCCATGGTCAATTATTACCAGGAAAGAGCTGCCGGCGGGGCCGGCATGATTATAGTTGAAATTGCCTGTGTCGACAGTCCGCAGGGACGGGGCAGCCTCACCCAGATATGTGTGGACCACCCCCGCTATGTTTTCGGGCTCAACCAATTATGCGAAGCGATCCAATCCTATGGCTGCAAGGCGATGCTGCAGTTGCATCATGCCGGTCGTCAAACCGGCCCGATTGCTACCGACGGACTACAGCCGGTGGCTCCCTCACCGATTGCCTGCAAACTTATGCGGGCTATGCCCCGGGAATTAACCCTGGATGAAATCGATGCTATCAAGAAGAAATTCGTCAGTGCCGCTTATTTTGCCAGTCAAGCCGGTTTTGACGGGGTTGAACTGCATGCTGCCCATGGTTATTTACTGAGCCAATTCTTATCTCCTTATACCAATCAGCGCCAGGATCAGTACGGAGGGAGCACAGAAAACCGGGCCCGGCTTTTGCTGGAAATCATCACGGCGATCAAAAGGAAATTACCCCGTTTGGCTTTAGGAGTTCGTTTAAATATGAATGATTTTGTGCCCGGCGGCATTGAATTACAGGAGGGTTTGGAAGTGGCCGCCCTGATTGAAGCGGGCGGTGCTGATATTATTAATGTAACCTGTGGGACATATGAATCCGGACAGACCAATATTGAACCAGCTTCATATACCGAAGGCTGGAGAATAAAAATGGCGGCTGCGGTTAAAACCAGAGTTAAAATACCGGTGTTGGGCGGCGGTGTGATTCGCCATCCTGAGTTTGCCGAAACATTGCTGCAGGAAGGCAAAGTAGATTTTGTCTGGGTCGGCCGCGGGATGATTGCTGATCCGCAGTGGGCCAACAAAGCGCTGAGTGGAAGCTTTGATCGTATCCGACCATGTTTGTCTTGCAATACATGTATTGCCAGCAGTTTCAGAGGTGTACCTGTTCATTGCACTGTCAATCCCTATGCCGGAAGGGAATGGAGAATGGATCCGGTCAACGGCCTGGATGGCAAGCGGGCTTTGGTTGTCGGAGGAGGCCCGGCCGGAATGCAAGCTGCTGTCAGCCTGTCCCGGGCAGGTGCGGCAGTTGATCTGCTGGAACAAAAGGATAGTTTGGGCGGACTTTTAACTATTGCCAGTGTGCCGCCGCATAAACATAGATTGGCGGAACTGGTTGAATACTTGCAAACTGAAGTGGATAATGCAGAAGTTAATGTACATCTGAACACGAAATTTAATCCTTCGCTGCTGGCTGATTATAATCCGGACCTGTTGGTGCTGGCCTTTGGGGCCCAACCAGTTATTCCGACCATTCCTGGGGCAGACAATAAAATCGTCTCACTGGACGAGATATTGTCGGCAAATCGAAAGATAAAAGAACAAAAAGTAATCATAATAGGCGGCGGCAGCAGCGGCTGCGAACTGGCAGAACATCTGGCCGATGATGGCAATACGGTTACAATTGTTGAGCAGGCACCGCAGCTGGCTTTGGGTTTGGAAACCATGACCCGCCTGGGTCTTTTGGCTCGTCTCAAAAATAAAGGTATCATAATGAAAACTGCCGTTGCAGTGAAAGAAATGAACGGCCAAGAAATAACCATTAGCCCAATAGCCGACGGGCAGGAAGAAAAGCTGCAGGCCGACCTGGTGGTTGCTGCTTGTGGTTATGCTCCCAACCCCGAGCTTTATGAAGCGGTTAAAGACCAAGTCGAACAAATTTATGTAATCGGAGATGCGGCCACCGCCAGAGGCGTTGAGGAGGCTTTAGCTGAAGCGGCAGCGACGGCTTATCGGCTAAAATCCAGTATATAACAGATAAATAGAGGGTTAGCTGTATTATTTTAACCATTGGCCGGGATAAAACAGGCGTCGATAAAAAAGACGCCTGTTTTTTGCATTTATGTATGCCAATTATTGCCGCGGTCAATAAGTATAAGCATTATTTATTGAATAATAAGCAATTTATGTTGCCATTAACAAATAATTAACATTCACAATGCTTGGAAATGTACTATAATCTATAAATATTAAACATATTGCGGAAGTCTGTAAAAATGTATACTGTTTCCGTAAAACTTGAATTTTAAGTTTGATTCTCTTATTATTTTAATGTGGATTAATTGATAAATAGCGACAAATATCGTTAATATAGTCGATTATTTAATAAATTATTTCAACATTATTAATTGGTGAGGATGCAAAGAAAGGAGCGAAAACCGTGGATTTGGCAATAAAACTATCTCCTGCCACTGAAGACCAGAAGACATTATTAGCCAAAGTTGAAAAAGAAGCGGGGACAAGCGTCAACCTCTGTTATCAATGCGGTAAGTGTACAGCCGGCTGTCCGGCAGCGTTTGCAATGGATTATCCTCCCCGGCAGGTGATTCGTCTTCTGCAGTTAGGCATGATTGAGCAGGCCCTTCAAGCTGAAAGTATTTGGATTTGTGCCTCCTGTGAAACCTGTTCGGCCCGTTGTCCGCGTGGCGTTGATATTGCATCGTTGATGGATACCATGCGCAGACAGGCATTGAAACAGGGGAAAGCGGATAAACGAGTAGCTGCCTTCAACAAGGCCTTTTTATCCAACGTGAAGAATTTTGGCAAGACTTACGAGGCTGGCTTGTTGTTGCGTTACAATTTGACAACCGGACAGCTTTTCAAGGATATGGAACTGGGACTTCCCATGATGATTCGCGGCAAAGTTGGCGTACTGCCGGAAAGAATCAAAGCTCGTGAGGAAATGAAGAAAATCTTTGAACGTGCAGAGAAGCTGGGGGGTGACGAATAATGAAATTTGCCTATTACCCAGGCTGCTCGGCCGACGGCAGCGGTATTGAATATGGCATGTCCATGGAGCGCACCGCCAAAATTCTGGGCTTTGAACTGGAGGAACTGGAGGATTGGAATTGCTGCGGAGCGACCTCCGGGCACAATACCGACCAACTCCTTTCCCTGGCGCTACCGGCCAGAAACCTGGCGATTGCAGAAAAAACCGGGATGAGCATGATGACTCCCTGCGCCGCTTGTTACAGCCGCCATCGTCATGCTGAGCATGTCATTCAGCATGATCCGGAAATGAAAAAGAAAATCGAACTGGTTTTGGAGAAGGAACTGCAGGGAACCAGTGAAACAGTTTCCATTTTGGATATACTGGCCAACAAGATTGGGACCGAGGCAATTGCCGCCAAGGTGACCAATCCGCTTACCACCATGAAAGCAGCTTGTTATTATGGATGTTTGCTGGTCAGACCCGTCGGACTTACCGGTTTTGACGATGCCGAAGATCCCCAGACCATGGACAAAGTAATGAAAGCCCTGGGCGCGGATGCGATTGAATGGTCGCATAAAACCGAGTGCTGCGGTGCGGCCATGGTAACCTCCCGGCCGGATGTGGGCAATCCCATGTTGTACAGAGTTTTAAAAGATGCCAAAGAATCAGGCGCAGAATGTATCGTTACCGCCTGCCCGCTCTGCATGCTGAATCTGGATATGCGTCAGGCGGGGATTGAAAAGAAGTTCAAGGAAAAATTCGATTTGCCGATTTATTATGTAACCGAGCTGTTGGCCGTTGCCTGCGGAGATGATCCCAAAACGGCTGGCATCAATAAGCATTTTGTGGAAGCGGGACAGTACCTGCAAACGGTAAAGGTACGAGCTGCCGAAGCCAAAGCAGCGGCAGAAAAAGCAGCCGCGGAAGCGGCTGCCAAAGCCAAAGAAAAAGCTGCCGCTGCCCAGGCCAAAGCGGCGGGCAAAAGCACTGACAAAGCCAAGCCTGAAGCAGCTGCAACAGAGCCTGATCTGAAAAAAATTGAAGCATTCAAAACCGCTTTAACGAAAAATCCTGACAAAATGGCAGCCAAATTGGTCGACGATCCTGCCCGGGCAGAGATTTTAGCGACAACCCTGGATGAAAAGAGAATTGCCAAATTGGCCCAATTGATGGCTTCCGATATGGAGAAAGCCAAAAAGGCCGCCAATGCTTTTGTAACGGCTGAACTGAAAAAGCAAGGCGACTGTCAGGATTAATTCGGGTTGTTGAGTTATACGATATATTTTTAGATCGATAATTAACTGGGAAGGGAGACGGAGTAGATGAAAAAACGAGTCGGCGTATTTGTCTGCGAATGCGGAACCAACATCGCTGCTACCGTTGATACAGTAAAGGTAGCCGAATACGCAAAAACACTACCCGGGGTTGTTTATGCAACCAATTATAAATACATGTGTTCAGATCCCGGACAGGAACTCATCCGCAATGCCATCCAGGAACAACAACTGGAACAAGTTGTGGTAGCCTCCTGTTCACCGCGCATGCATGAAAAAACCTTCCGCAAGGCTACAGAAGCAGGCGGATTGAACCAATATATGATGGAAATGGTTAATATCCGGGAACAAAACTCCTGGGTACACCATGACAAAGCTGAAGCTACGGAGAAGGCCGAACAGCTGGTGAGAATGGCGGTATCCAAGGCACTGCGTAACAAGCCTTTACAGGTTGCCACCGTCCCCATTACCAAGAAAGCGCTGGTTATCGGTGGAGGTATTGCCGGCATGCAGGCTGCGCTGGATATAGCCGAAGGCGGCCATGAAGTTATTCTTTTGGAAAGAGAGGCCTCCATCGGCGGGAAGATGACCCAACTGGACAAAACCTTCCCTACCATGGACTGTGCCGCCTGAATAGGCACCCCCAAGATGGTTGCTGCGGCGCAGCATCCGAACAT
>JAAYCZ010000379.1 GCA_012729495.1 Syntrophomonadaceae bacterium
GTCAGCAGCATAACAAGACGGAGATTATCGTCGGCTTTGAACCCACTGGACATTACTGGTTTAACCTTGGAGATTACCTGAAAGACAAAGGACATAAACTGGCCATAGTCAATCCGTTTCATGTTAAACGAACCAAAGAACTGGATGACAACAGCCCAACCAAGAATGATAGAAAAGATCCAAAGACCATAGCCAGACTGGTAAAAGACGGCTGTTACCGAGAAGTCTACATTCCGAAAGACGTGTATCAGGAACTGCGAGAAGCAATATCTGAAAGAGATCGACTGGTACAGCGGATGAGTGCCATCAGCAATCAAGTAACCAGATGGCTGGATATTCATTTTCCAGAGTTCCAAACCCTTTTCAAAGACTGGCGGGGCCAAGCTGCAATGCAGGTTTTAAAGAACTTTCCTACTCCAGAGAAGATCATAGCTGCAGGAGCAGTCAAGATTGAGGGAACCTGGAAAGAATCCATGAAACGTACAGCCGGCTTAAAACGTGCCCAAGAACTGGTTAAGGTTGCCAGTACAAGCATCGGCAGAAAAGCCGGTCTGACAGCAGCAGAAGCTAGTCTTCAGAATCTATTAAACGAACATGACCTATATACTCAGCAGTATGAGCAACAAGAACAACTAATGAAGGTTCAGAGCAAACCAAACCGCGGCAGCTCAACGGGCCAATAAGTTAAAACACAGATTCATTTGGAAATGAAGAGCCGGGACAGTCAGGTTGAATTTATCCATAAGGGCAAAGACCCAGCTAAGGAGCATGACTGACGTTCCACCTCTTGGATAGGCAGGACGAAGGAATTAAGGGCAATGACCAGGAAGATTTGGGAGGTTTGCTGCCAGGAGTTAATGTGGAATCCCTCTGGCCGAAATACAAAACAATAGCGGTCTGGCGGGATGCACCTGTTAGCAACCGATATTACACAAAGCTGTAATTAACAAGAGGAGTGCTTTTCATAGATAAAATGAAATACTGTGATTTCAAGAGATATTAAAAGAAAATGAAAGTTTATTAAGGGAGGGGAATTATGGCGCAGATTAATCTAGAGAATTTCAAAAGATTCGAAAAAGAAAGGAACACTGTTCATAATAAAGTAGCAGCTACATATTCAGTTTTTGAAATGCATGGCGAAAAATATTTTCAAATTGACAGCTATGGGAACAGTGATAGAGAAATACCTGGTAAAATCAGTCAATCCTTTCAGATGGATAAAAAAACAGCTGAGTATCTTGTCAATCTTATAACTAAAGAATTTAATTTGAAGCAGAGGTAAATGATTATGGAAATAATTAATTTGCCGCCATATGCTCCGACGCTCATGGAATCAACCAGGGCAATTGGTTATTCTGTTGAAGCTGCCATTGCAGATATTATTGACAACAGCTTAACGGCACGAGCGACTAAAATTGATATAGATTTTTTTCCTATCGGTGATGAGTATATCGCAATTATAGATAACGGCATAGGAATGACATCAGATGAAATAACCAATGCAATGCAGTATGGAAGCAAAAACCCTAATGAGGTACGTGATCTGAATGACTTGGGAAGATATGGTCTTGGCTTAAAGACTGCATCTTTGTCGCAATGCAGAAAACTATCGGTGGTAAGTGTCTGCCAAGGTCAGATCAGCGGACGCCAATGGGATTTAGACTATATTCAAAAGGTTAGGGAATGGTCTCTCCTTGTGCTGGATTCTGAGGACATGGACCAATTGCCGTGCATTGAAAAAATCAAGCCTTTAGAAAACGGGACACTTATTATCTGGCAGCAACTAGATAAACTTAGTGTCGGTGAAATTGATTTTGCCGCTTCTCTCGGAACAAAGATGGACATTGTCAGGGATCATCTTTCGCTTGTTTTTCATAGATATTTGAATGGAGAGCCAGGTTTAAAAAAAGTTGAAATGAGAATTAACGAACGTCCTGTTATTGCAGCAGATCCTTTTCTTGCAGCAAAAAGTGCTCAGATTATGGATGCTGAAATAATCAACCTTCGAGGGGATCAAGTAATTGTGAAGCCCTATATCCTGCCGCATATTTCCAAAATATCAGAAGCTGAGATTAAGGCCTTAGGAGGAAAAGACGGCTTGCGCCGTCAGCAGGGATTTTATGTTTACCGAAATAAAAGACTTTTGGTGTGGGGGACGTGGTTTAGACTGATGCGTCAGGGTGATCTCTCCAAGCTTGCCCGGGTTCAAGTTGATATCCCCAATTCACTTGATGATTTATGGACATTAGATATCAAAAAATCTACGGCAGTTCCGCCGGAAGAGGTTCGAAGGAACCTATCAAATATAATTAAAAAGATTGGAGAGAGCAGCAAACGTACTTGGACATTCAGAGGCAAAAAAGAAATGGATGATTCCAAATATCATCTTTGGAATAGAATTAAAACGCGTGATGGCGGTATTTTATATGAAATAAATCGTGAGCATCTTATGGTTGATGAACTAGCAAAGAAATATCCTGAAATAAAAAGCAAGATCAACAATTTGCTTTGCCAAATTGAAGGTACAATACCCCTCAATCAGCTTTATGTCGATATGAATAATGATGAAAAGATAAGTAATGAGGTTTCTATTGATGAGGCAAAGATATTAGAATTAATTAAGTCCCTATTGGATGACTGCGAATCATCCAATACAAAAATTGCTATGCTTGATAATCTCAGAATTACAGAGCCTTTTTGCGAGTATTTGGATCTTATTGATCAAGCGATTGAGAATGGAGAATTGATATGACGAACAACATCGAAATATTATCAGGCATGATTGTCGGCGTTATTAATGCTAAGTATAAGGATGACATTCCAACCTTAGAGGAGTTTGCCGCTGAAGCTGAGCAAATCCGTCTTGCTAATAACTTGATTTTCCCCATTTCAAATGATGAATTTGAACAATTGCTTAAATCCCTCAGAGAGTTCATATTGGTTACCATCGGTGATGCACATTCACTTAAAGGTATTGACACAAACCATCAATCATGGTATCCGCGTCATAAAAATGATGGTTTTTATTGGAACAGATATCGGAGATATCTGGAAGTCAAAAAGAAATGGAGTCCTGAGGTAACTAAACGGTTACATGATACTACTAACAACATTATGGATGATCTTGGTGATCCGACTAATCCCAAGAAAATGTTCAGCCGCAGAGGACTTTTGCTTGGCGATGTCCAGTCCGGCAAAACGGCAACATACACAGCAATATGTAATAAAGCTGCTGATGCTGGATATCGAGTAATCATAATATTAGCCGGTATGTTAGAAAATTTGCGTTTTCAAACGCAGGAACGCCTGGATGCAGAATTTGCAGGACGCGAGAGTAAATATGCGTTGGATACCAAGGCAGATCAAAAAATAAAAAACAGATCAGTTGGTGTTGGCAAGATTGGTCCCTTTAATCCTGAAAAACGCATTTCCTGCTTTACATCAGTCAGTACAGATTTCAGTAAGAAAGTGCTGAAAAGCAATGACCTAACTTTGAAGAATCTAAAAGGTACTGCACTTTTTGTAGTCAAAAAGAATAAGAGTGTACTCGAAAATCTGCATAAATGGCTCGTAGAAAATAATGCAGACGAAGATAACAAAATCGATCTGCCGCTGTTATTGATTGATGATGAGGCTGATAATGCTTCCGTAAATACAAATTCCGAGGAGAAAAATCCGACTGCTATCAACAATGCGATAAGGAATATCCTGGGAAGCTTTTATCAGTCATCGTATCTTGGCATTACTGCTACACCATTCGCTAACATTTTTATTGATCCGGATACAGATGGTGGAAAACCGGATGATCTATTTCCTCGAGATTTTCTGACTGTTTTGCCTGCTCCGTCAAATTATATTGGAGCAGATTTAATTTTTGGGAACGGTGATGAAGATAATTGGCATATTCGTCATAATGCTCCATATAGTGATGCTGTTATTAAGATATACAACGAAGAAATGGAGAGCTATTTTAAATTCAAGCACAAAAAAACGCTGGCAGATGAACTGTCCTCACTTCCTGCGTCTCTTGAAGAAGCAATGTACTATTTCCTTCTTGCAAACGTTGTACGTGATCTGCGCGGAGATGATACAGAGCACCGTTCAATGATGATAAATGTCAGCCGCTTCACTGATGTACAAAATAGAGTTGCTGAATTAGCGGAGATTTGGCTGAAAAAAGTGCAGTCTGATATAGAAGACTATGCCAGACTTGATATTGAAAAAGCACTGCAAATCAAGAATATTCAAATGCTGAATGCAATATGGGAAAAGTATAATTTTTCTCAGATTGCAGAGTGTGACTGGACAACGGTGCAGCAAGAATTTCTGTTTGAAGCAATCAATCAGATTGAAGTTCGTGCAGTCAACCAAAAGACTGGGGCTGCAAGTTTGAATTATTATGCTTACAAGAATGTCGGCCTGCGTGTTATTGCTGTTGGAGGCAACAGCTTATCTCGAGGATTGACATTAGAAGGCCTTTGTGTTAGTTATTTTTACAGAAATTCAATGATGTATGATACTTTGCTTCAGATGGGGCGCTGGTTCGGGTACCGTTCCAACTATGATGACCTTATCAAAATTTGGATGGCAGAAGATGCTGTAGATTGGTACGGGTATATAACGGATGCCACTAATGAGTTGAAAGAAGAGTTGTATAAAATGGAACGGCAGCAGCTGACACCTGAAGATTTTGGCTTGAAGGTTCGACAAGATCCTAATTCATTAATTGTAACAGCCCGAAATAAAATGCGCACTGCCACCCCGGTAACTCGGCCAATTACTGTGTCAGGAAGATTAATAGAAACGCCGAGACTTAAGAACAGAGCTGATTCATTAACATCGAATGAAAAAGCTTGCAAAAAGCTGATTTCGGAGCTGGATAGGATTACGGGTGTCACCAGAGGAATGAATGAAAACCCAGAAGCTGTGCTTTGGCGTAATGTACCTAAAAAATATGTAATAGAATTAGTGAAAAATTTTAATACACATCCATGGCATTTAAATTTTCAGTCTGTCACATTGTCTGATTATATCATTCAGAACGATAACTTGGATTACTGGGATGTTGCTGTTCCCTGCGGATCTGTTGAGGAATTATATCCATTAAATTGTGCAAACGGAAAAATAATGATAAAGCCTCAATTGCGTTCGATTAAAGAAGACTCTGCGATGCTTCGTGTCAGCGGCACACATGTAAAAGTTGGTGCTGGGTTGTCAGCCAGAATCGGATTAGACCACAATGAAATAGAAAAAATACAGAATGATGTTAAGAAACGTAATGCTATAAAGCCCGCAGCCGAACAGGAGAGAATAACTGATCGGACATTCCTCGTTCAAGGGCGAGCTCCCATATTAATGATACATATCCTCAAAACAAAAGCTGAAAATGAAAATAGTCCACTAGATAAATGTCCAGAATATCTATTCGCGCTGGGATTGGGATTTCCGCATACCGGGAAGAAGGAAAAAACAGCGAACTATGTGGTCAACATCAATGAACTTAAAAACTGGATGGATATTGACGACGGAGATGAAGACGATGATGACTTTTAACGAATTAAAAGAAAAGTGGGAATCCATGCCAGTATATGGGAATGGATTTCTGCTTATAGACAGATCTCATAATGTTGATATCAATATCGGCTACGAGGAACTGAACCAAAAGACATTACTGATTCGAAACTCAGGTATTATTTTGGAGCTGCCATCTTCCAAGTGTTGAACGACAAACTGCTGGCGGCAGAAACTGCAGATTAAAATAGCTAGAAAAGAGCAAAACAGCGGCAAATTAATACCGGGACGACAGCTTAAAGCCGGGGAAACAACACGATCGAGTTCCGA
>JAAYCZ010000056.1 GCA_012729495.1 Syntrophomonadaceae bacterium
CTGTTTCCCCAGGCGGTACCGGGCAAGCCCTATATCGATGCCGAAAACTGCCTGAAATTAACCAAGGATAAATGCGGAGTCTGTGAAAAGGTATGTCCCACCGATGCAATCAACTTCAAGGATATGGCGATTTATCAGGAACTAGAGATCGGTGCTATTGTCATGGCCACTGGCTATGATCAGTTTAACTGGAAAGAGGCTTATGGCGAATACGGTTATGGCAAATATCCGGATGTGATCAGCGGACTGGAGTTTGAAAGACTGGTTTCCGCCGGTGGCCCCACCGGAGGCAAGATCATCCGTCCGTCTGACGGCCAGGAGCCTAAAAACATCGCGTTTATTAAATGTGTCGGCTCCCGCGACGATACCAAAGGCAAGAGTTACTGTTCGCGCGCCTGTTGTATGTATACTGCTAAACACGCCTATCAGGTCAAAACCAAGATCGAAGACAGTGAAGCTTACGTCTTCTATATGGATGTGCGTACAGTGGGTAAGAATTACGAAGAATTCTATCAGCGGGCGCTGAACGTTGGAGCTAAATATATTCGCGGCCGGGTCAGCAAAATCTACCCGCGCGGTGACAAACTGATATTGAAATCGGAAGACACCCTGCTGGGCATGCCCCTTGAAGTGGAAGCCGATATGGTCGTCCTGGCCACCGCCATGGTGCCGTCCGCAGGATCAGGTGAACTGGCCAAAACGCTTGGCTTCTCAGTTGACAAGGATGGTTGGTTCCAGGAAGCCCATCCCAAACTCCAGCCGGTGGAGACTTTTGCTGCCGGGGTATATCTGGCCGGCACTTGTCAGGGACCCAAGGATATTCCCGATACCGTAGCCCAGGCCAGTGGCGCCGCCGTAAAAGTACTGGGGTTGTTCTCCAAAAATGAACTGGCTACTGAACCGATGGTCTCCGAGGTGGATATCAGCAAATGTTCAGGATGTGGTTTGTGCGTACCGATATGTCCCTACAACGCTCTTTCCCTGGTGCCTTATAACGAGCGCGGCGGGCATGGGCATGGGCCTTTCACCCGTCAGGTGGCGCAAGTCAACAGCAGCCTTTGCCAGGGATGCGGTGCCTGTTTGCCGGCTTGCCGGACGCTGGCCCTGAATCTCAAAGGCTTTACCAACGACCAACTTGTATCGGAGGTGGATGCATTATGTCTATAGATACACAAGCGGAATGGAGGCCCAAGATCATCGTATTTGCCTGCAACTGGTGTTCTTATGCAGCAGCTGATCTGGCCGGCCTGAACCATTTGGAATACTCTTCCGATATCCGCATCATCCGTACGCCCTGCTCCGGCCGTATGGATCCCATGCTGGTATTGCGGGCATTTAACCGCGGAGTAGACGGCGTTCTGCTCTCCGGGTGACACCCGGGTGACTGCCACTATGGTAGTGGCAATTACTATCAGCGCCGTCGGCAGATGGTGATGACCAGACTGATGCAGTTTATCGGCATTGAACCGGAAAGATATCAGGTGGCGTGGATTTCCGGTGCGGAAGGGATCAAGTTCCAGGAAACCATGGCCAAACTGGTCAATGACGTAAAAAAACTGGGACCCAATAGAAAGCTGAGGGATGCGCGATGAAAGAGATTACGAATAAATTACAGGAAATTGCGGCCCGGCTTTTCAATGAAGGAAAAATTGATGTTTTCCTGGCCTGGGAAAAAGGGGAACACGATTTCCAGACCAAATCTTATGCTGCCCGCAGCGTGGATGATGTTAAAAACATCATTTTTAATGAGTACAGCATTTATAATGTATCCAATTCCCTTTTAAAATTTCGGGATGGACAGGAAAGAATCGGTATTGCCGTCAAGGGATGCGATTCCAGAGGTATTGTCAGGCTGCTGGAAGACCTGCAGATCACCCGTGACCGTCTTTATATTGTAGGCATCCCCTGCCCGGGATTGAAAGATCCGCTGGCCGCAGCCAGAAGTTTTGGCGGGTTGGGCAAAAAGCAGGAGCCGGAAGGACTGGCCCAAAAATGTCTGGAATGCATTCAGCCCAATCCAGTCATTTATGATGAATTAATCGGATCTGAACAGACGCCCCGCCAGCAGGGTGACCGTTTTGCGGCGGTACGGGAAATTGAAGCGATGACCCCCGATGAGCGCTACAAATTCTGGGAAGACACTTTGTCCACCTGCATCCGCTGCTATGCCTGCCGTCAGGTGTGTGTAGCCTGCGACTGCCGTACCTGTATATTTGATGAGATGAAACCCCAGTGGGTAGGCCGTGAAACCAATACCACCGACAACATGATGTATCATCTGGTCAAGCATGCCCATATGGCTGGCCGCTGTATTGAGTGCGGTGAATGCGAAAGGGTCTGTCCGGTGGGGATCCCGCTGATGTTGTTTAACCGTAAACTCATTAAAGATGTGGGCGAACTTTTTGGCGGGCCGGAAGCCGGTATGCAGTACGTGGAGGGTGCCAAACCAACCCTCAGTGTCTACCGGGAAAACGATCCGGATGAATTTATATAGGGGGTGAAAAATGTGAAGGTGTTAAGCAAAGCCAAGCTGGAAGAAGCGCTGAATAAGTTGAGCGAAGCCAATGAAGTATTTGTGCCCATGCAGAAAAAGGCCCAGAGCGGCTATTTTCCCTGGAATAGTTTTGTATCCGGTCAGGATGAACTGATGCTGGAAGCCCTGAACGTTTATCAGTCCCCTAAAGGTGCGGTATTGCCCCAGACGGAAAAAATGTATCGCTATCAACAGGGCGGTATGGAAATAAACATTGAGGAAACTTTCGAGGATTCACATCCGACCATTATTTTTGGCGCCCGGGCCTGTGATGTGAAAGGTATTCTGGCCATGGATGAAGTTTTTCTAACCCGAGGTTATGAAGACAGCTTTTACAAGGCACGCCGGAGCGGTAATACGATTATTGCCAATGCCTGTTACGAGCCTGGTCCCAATTGCTTTTGCAATGCCATGGAAGTGGATTGCGTTAATCCTGCCGGTACGGATGTCATCCTGCGTGACGGAGGCGACGCATATGTTTGGGAAGTCAAGAGCGAAAAAGGGGAAGCGGTGACGGCAGTCATAGCCGGCCTGCTGGAAGAAAAAGAAGTTTCACTGCCGCAGCTTAAACCTTTTGTGCAGAAGGTTGATTACAGCGGTGTGGCGGAGAAACTTAAAACCATGTTTGAACATCCGCTGTGGGATAAGTTGTCTGAGCCCTGTGTAAACTGCGGGATGTGTACTTTCGTATGCCCCTCCTGTTATTGTTTTGATATTCAGGTTAAAATGTGGGGCGATGAAGGATATCGCTTCCGGGCTTGGGATTCCTGCATGTTTGAGGAATATTCCCGCGAGGCAGGCGGCGGCAATCCCAGAGGGGCCAGCAAAGAACGTTTCCGGCAGCGCTTTCTGCATAAACTGGAATTCTTTACGGAAAGATATGGAACGCCATTGTGTACCGGCTGCGGAAGATGCATGATCGTCTGCCCCACAGATATCAACATCGTGAGAATCATCGATGCAGTAAAGGAGGCGGAGGTCAATGACTGATAAGGATCACAAGTGTACCTGC
>JAAYCZ010000005.1 GCA_012729495.1 Syntrophomonadaceae bacterium
AAACGCAGTCTCGGCCGACGGAACGCTGAAAATTTCTCTGGGCGGCAGCAACGTTCCTTCCCCGGGCAGCCTGGCAGCGGGCAGTCAGGTCTATGAAATTGAGCTTGAAAATACAACGCTTAACGGTCAGGCAACCATCAGCATTAAATATGATCCGGAACGCTTCAGAAACATAGCGCCTGAGCAGATTGGCATTTATTACTGGGAAGAAAGCCGGAGCAGATGGGTTTACATGGGCGGGGTAGTGGATAGCGAGAATCATCGGGTTACGGTTACCGTAAAACATTTCAGCCTGTATGCAGTTATGGCTGATTCATCCATTCCCGTTTTCAAGGATACTAATACTCACTGGGCTTATCCGGAGATCGTCCATCTGGCTGGTCTGAGAATCACGGGAGGATACCCGGACGGAACCTTTAGACCGGATGAGAAAATCACCCGGGCTGAGTTTGCCAAGCTGTTGGTCGAAGCCATGGGTTGGCATCCGGGTGAAGGAAAAGTTGGTTTTGCAGATGCGGCTGATCTTCCCGCCTGGGCATCAGGTTACATCGCCACCGCAGCTGACAAGGGTGTGATCAAAGGTTATGCCGATTCAACCTTCCGGGCGGAACAGCTTATCAATCGTGCGGAAATGGCTGCCATGGTGATCCGCGCCATGAACGTCGGCAAGAGTTATCAGGAGGAAACTATCGGCAGTAACTTTGCTGATAACAAATCGATCCCATCCTGGGCCCAAAATGCAATAAACCTGGCGGTAAATACAGGCATCCTCAAAGGACTGCCCGGCAATATCTTCGGCCCCCTGCAAAATGCCACCCGGGCGGAGACAGCCGTGATCCTGATTCGCATGCTGGATAACCCTGAACTTACCGCAGCACCTGAACAAACCCAGAATATCAGTGCCAGTGGTGTGGTGGCGGTCAGTGAGATATCAGGCCTACATTACGAATTGAGAAGCTGTGCCAGCAGTCAGACCGCTGAATATGTCCTGATTCCCAATAGCGAAGTCCTGGCTGAACGGCTGAAAACACTTCTTGGCCAGGCAGTTACCGTGACCGGCAGCCTTTATGAAGGAGCAGATATTTATATGCGCGGACCGTTGCTGAAGGTTACGGGGATAAAGATAGATGCAAGCCCTGCCGGGGGCTGAAGCAGATAAAATGAAGCCGGCGGTTTCAATGAATAATTAAAAATAAGGATAGCTGTCCCTTTTTCTTATCAGACAAGGGACAGCTTTTTTAGCGCTGCGGATGTCTATTTTTCTCCAGGCCTAGATTTTTGCAGGTATTTGCGGGTAAAATTACTAATATATAATGAATGAAGAATTATCGTGGGGGTATAAGCAATTGAACAATGACAGGTTAAAAGTTAAAGCCAAAGATTTGCGCAAAAGTTGCAACCCTTCCATTTTCAAGTTTGAAACCACCGCTGAAATCAAACCGCTGCAAGGCATCATCGGTCAGGAACGCGCGGTTCGATCCCTCGATTTTGGGTTGGATATCGAAAACGACGGCTATAATATCTACCTTTCCGGTGCTTTCGGCACCGGCAAAACGACCCTGGCCCGGGAGATGCTGGAGAAGAAAGCACGTCGTAAAAAAGCGCCGGGAGATTGGTGCTACGTTCATAATTTCAAGCATCCGGACTGTCCGCGCGCCCTGTCGCTGCCAGCGGGGATGGGCAGGAATTTTAAACAGGATGTGGCGGAGGCTATGGAAGGAATCATGCAACAAACCCTCAAGGCCTTCGAAAGTCAGGATTATAATACCAAAAAAAGCACCATTATGAATCAATTTATGGAAGAAACCAATCGCATGTACTTGCAGTTGGAAGAAGAATCACGCAGTTATGGATTCAGTATTTCCCGTACCAACAACGGGGTCAGCAGCGTCCCGCTGAAGAACGGGGAGATGCTCAGTCAGGAAGATTACATGTCCATGTCGGAAGAGGAAAGATTGGATTTACTGAAACGCAGTTCATTCATTCAGGAAAAAATCAACGAATCCATTCGTGTCTATAAAGAACTGGAAAAGGCAGTCAAACAAACCCTTAAGGAATTGGAAACGGAAACCACAATGAAAGCGATCGAGCCTTATTATGGCAAATTGCTGAAAAAATACGGAGCTTACAGTGAGGTGGCTGATTACCTGCGCGAAATGCAGCAGGATGCTTTGAAAAACATAGACCTGTTCACGGGGGAAGAAGATGCATCGGGAATGAATTTCTTTCGCCATTTGGATAAAAAAAGTGCGCTGCGACGCTATCAGGTAAATCATTTCGTCGATTGCGGGGAATTAAAACATGCGCCGGTGATTTTTGAATCGAATCCCACTTACAGCAATTTGTTCGGTCAGATTGAGTTTGAAAGCGAATTCGGGGTATTGTCCACAGATTTTACCAAAATCAAGTCCGGCGCGGTGCATCGCGCCAACGGCGGATATCTGGTATTGCATGTCTATGACATTATTAAGAATTTTTACGTCTGGGATAAATTAAAAAGAGTACTGCGCAACAAAGAGATCGTGGTAGAAAGCCTGAGCAAAAATTTGGGCCTGGGCAACAGCGAAACCTTGCAGCCGGAAAGGATTCCGGTCGATCTCAAGCTGGTGTTGATCGGCGAACCGATTTACTATTATCTGCTTTATACCCAGGATGAGGAATTCCAAAAATTATTCAAGATAAAAGCTGACTTTGATGTAGAAATGAATCGCAGCTTAGTACATATGAAAGATTACGCACGTTTGATCAGTTCGGTTTGCAGCAGCCAGGAATTGTGCCATTTTGATCCGGGTGCAGTCGCCAGGGTGGTTGACTATGGCAGCCGTATGGCGGAAGACCAGCGTAAATTGAGTACGCTGTTTAATAAACTGGTGGAAATTATTTACGAAGCCAATTGCTGGGCTCGCTACGAAAAGGCCGATGTCGTCAGCGCCGGGCATGTCCAAAAAGCAATTGCGGAAAAGAAATATCGTTCCGCCATGATCGAGGAAAAAATTCAGGAACAGATCGATCAGGACAGTCTGATCATCAATGTTTTTGACCGTAAAGTGGGGGAATTGAACGGTCTGGCAGTATATGCAATGGGCGATTATTCTTTTGGCAAACCGGTGCGTATCACCGCCAAAACCTTTATGGGTGAAAAAGGACTGGTCAATATCGAACGCGAAATCCAGCTCAGCGGCAAGATCCACAGCAAGGGAGTCTTGACCCTGAGTGGTTACATGGGTGCCCAATACGCGCAGGACAAAAATTTATCCTTGTCCGCCAGTCTGACGTTAGAGCAAAGCTATTCCGGAATTGAAGGTGACAGTGCCTCGAGTGCTGAATTATATGCCCTTTTATCGAGTCTGGCCGACTTGCCGCTGGAACAGGGCATAGCGGTAACCGGTTCTGTCAACCAGAATGGTGAGATTCAGCCGGTGGGTGGTGTCAATCAGAAAATCGAGGGTTTTTTCCAGGTCTGCCGGCAAAAAGGCCTGAATGGCAGGCAGGGCTGTGTTATCCCTGAAAAAAATCTGGCCCAGCTGATGCTGGACGAAGAAGTTGTTGCCGCGGTGCAAAGCGGCCAGTTTAATATCTGGGCAGTGGAAACGATCGATGAAGGGATCGAAATTTTAAGCGGCATACCCGCTGGAAAGCGTGATGAGAATGGCAAATTCCCCCCCGGTACGGTTCATTTTATGGTTGATGAACAGCTCTGTCTATGGAATCGTAAAGGCAGAAGAGGAGAAGCGGGAATAAACGATGGATCGGAAAATGTTTCCCGGGCGGTACGTTTGCGCCGAAGGAGGAGATAGTTACATGACACGGAATATTAAAATCAGCCTGCTGATGGTATTTCTGCTGGCCGTTCTTTCCATAGCCGGCTGCAAATTAAATGTCCAGCAGCTTTGGCAGAAGACGCAGCCGGCCGAGCCAAAACTTCTGAATGTAGAAATGCATTTTGCCAATGGTGACGTTGTATACGGTTATGTCAAAAACATGGGCGTTGATGAGGAAGGTAAAGTATATAACGGCGGTTCTTCTGTCAGTTTCATCTATGACCAGCAGGGAAAAATAATCGGATCCTTCAACTACGCCCGGCTGGAATATATGAAACTAATCCCTTGAGAAATGACGTGCCGGGCAGGTACATCCGGTTAACCAGCAGCAGTATTTACGCATATCCTTTAATAAGCCATAATCAAGAAGTGATAAAAGGGAGAGGGGAGAAACTTATGAAAACACTGGCGGCCAGATGTTTAATGTGCGGCAAGTCTTATCAGCTGGATGAGGACAACAAAGATTTCAAAAAACTAAGTGAGAAGAATCTTTCGGAAGCAGCTTTTATCTGCGATATGTGCAGCAATAAAGTCCGTTATGAATCAGACGAGCAAAGGAAACCCAAAAAACCGGTCAGCTAACGGTTTGACGTAAAGAGGAGGCTAACGCTTGCAGAATACAAGCATAACCAACCAACAGGGTGAAAAGCTGGCAGCAATTATCTTTACTCCCCAGGCAGAACCACGTTTGCTGGTGGTTGTATGTCACGGGTTCAGGGGGGGCAAGGAAAACGGAGGACGTATTTTTCAATTCGCCGACCGCCTTAATCAATTGGGAATAGCCGTTCTGGCATTTGATTTCAGCGGCAGCGGTGAGAGTGAAGGCGATTTTGCCAGGATAACGCTGAGCCGTCAGGCTGCTGATTTAAAAGCAGTTATCGATTACGCCTGTGAACGCTTTGAGGTGCCGGTTGTCCTGCTGGGACGCAGTTTTGGCGGCAGTACGGTTATTGCCGCAGGTGCCGGGGACAAGCGCATCGCTGCGTTTATTCTCTGGTCGACCCCGATTTTTATGGAAAAAACATTTGCCGCTATGCTGCCGGAGACGTATAAAATGATGCAATCCGGGCAAATTGTTGTTGTTAAGGACGGCTTTGGCAGCTTTACCATGGGGCCGCAACTCGCAGCAGATTTTGCTGATCATGATATGAACGGTTATTTGCAGGCTGTTGAACAGCAACCGGTACTCATTATCCATGCCCAAGATGATGAATTGGTAGCACCGGAAAATGCAGTTTATATGAAAGACCACCTGGAAAATGTGACCTTCCATCTGGTCGCGCAGGCAGGGCATAGATTCCTGGAGAAGATCGAAGTCAGAGAAGACCTGACTATTGCATGGTTAAAAAAAATATTTTTAATAAATGCGGAGGCATAAATGAACTTTGATTTTTCCAGTATTGATTCTACGGTGCTTTATATAAAAAGTTTTGGTATTTATGGATCATTGGTGGCGTTTATACTTTTCTTCCTGCAGGCCATTGCTCCGATTATTCCTTACATTATAATTGCCGGTGCTGCCGGAATGATTTTTGGTAAATGGATCGGTTTTTTACTGGCCTGGCTGGGGGCGATTGCCGGTGCCTGGTTTCTGTATTGGATTGCCAGCAAAATCGCCGGCAATCGTTTGGTGGTTAAGCTCCAGCAGCGCTATAATTTCGATATTGCCAGAATTGATAACCGTCATATTTTCTGGGTATTGCTGGCCTGCCGTGTGTTCCCGGTAGTACCAACTCCGCTAATAAATATCGGATCTGCATTAGCGGGAGTAAGTCCGAAAATATTTCTGTCATCATCTGCGTTAGGAAAGATGCCCTGGGCCTTTATATATGTTGCGCTAGGCAACTACCTGATGCAAAGTAAAAATATCAGCAATACTCTCACCTTGATCGGCCTGATCCTGCTCATATCCTTTCTGGGCATAACCTATTTCCGCAAATTACTGCCCAAATACTATCGTTAAATCATCGGAATTGTGGAAATATTACAAATACAAATTAAATATCGAAAAATATGTCTATTTGGCATGACGCGGAAATATCGGTCATGCTTATTTTTAATAGGTAAAATCGAGTTTTTGATCAATATAATCAAAATATTTACATATTTAAAGAAGGGAATTTAATTGTAATGTAGAATGTACAAATAGATAAAGTATATTACGATATAAAATTAAGGAGGAGTTTGGAATGGCTGCAAACAATTTTATTCTCGACACCAGAGACCATAAGTTCGTATTGAAAGAATGGCTGGATTTGGACAAAGTATTAGGCTTTGATGCTTACAAGGACTATTACACCAGGGATGATGTGGATACTTTCATTGAACTGGTCTATAAAATGTGTAAGGATGTTATTGCCCCGGCCAACGGAGATTGCGATGAGATTGGCAACAAATTTGTTGATGGCAAGGTTATCACTCCAGAAGCCACCAAAAAAGCTTATCACACCGTAGTTGATGCCGGCCTTGGACCGCAGTTCGGCGATCGTGAAGCAGAAGGCCGTATGCCCATGTGCTTTGGATCTGTGCTTTGCGAAATGGTTATTAATGCTTCACCGGCAATTTCCACTTTATATGGTTTATCCATGGGTAATGGAGCAGTTATCGCCAATTTTGCCACCCCTGAATTAAAAGAAAGATTCCTGCCCAAGATGTTCGCCGGTGAATGGGGCGGAACCATGTGCATCACTGAAG
>JAAYCZ010000006.1 GCA_012729495.1 Syntrophomonadaceae bacterium
GACCCGGCCACCAGCTCGGCAATGGCTTTAACCTGTTCCGGCTGCATTTTTACCATGGGCTTCAGTTCCACGACAACGGAGGCTTGAGGTTTGTGTTGATTGGCAATAAAAGCGCTTCTTTCCGGTAAAACCAGATGGACTCGAGCCTGTTTTACCGCATCAATCTGGACAATCGTCCGGCGTAATTCCTCCTGCAAGGCGCGCTGGTAATTAATATTTCTTTCAAAATCGGTCGTACCCAAACTGCTTTCATCAAACAGTTCAAAGCCCATTCCGCCCTCGGCAACAACGCCCTTGCCGGCAAGATTCAATCTGATTTCATAGACCTGATCCCGGGGAACCGAAATCGTCTTGCCGCCTTCGTCCAATCGGTAAGGAATTTTCATCCCCTTAAGCTCTTCGACAATCTTGCCGGCGTGGTCGGCCTGAATGTTGGTGAAAAGGGGCGCATACTCTACTTTCGTTATCCACCGATAAAAGAAAATCGAAGCTAAAATTATACTGGCGATGATGACCAAACTCACCGTTCTTTTGGTGGAAGACATTTTTTCCCATTCGTCCTGAATTCTTTTTAGAACGTCCATTTCTTCCCCGCTTTAATTATTTAAATCTGCATGTTGGTAATCTGTTTGTAAGCTTCCAGCATTTTATTCCTGATTTCCACCGTCTGCCGCAGCGCCAGGTCAGCTTTTTCCATCGCTATCAGCATTTGATGAATTTCCACCGGTTCTCCGACTAAAAAATCTTCCGTCAGCCGATCGGCATCCTTTTGCAGGGAATTAACCTCTTCCAGCTGTTGGCTGAGGATCTGGCCAAAATTTTTGGATGCTGATGCGCTTTTTAAGTCGTTTTGGCTGTCCCGGCTAGTTGTAAAAATGTTATTGGCGGCGTAAAGCTTTGAATTTAAACTGGAAATATTCATGATTTACCTCCTCGTAATGGCGACGTATCATTAAGGGGATTATTATTTAACCGCGGCCCACGGTCAATGCTTTTAAGGCCATCGATTTGGTCGCATTAAATACGGTTACATTCGCTCCATAAGCCCTGGATGCAGTAATTGAATCCACAATTTCGTTGGCCAGGTTTATATTGGGTTTGGCTACCATGCCATCCTGACCGGCATCCGGGTGCTGAGGGTCATATACCATGAGCGCGGGAGCATTATCGGTGACAATTTTCGCTACCTGCACCCCGGCGCCCATAAATTCGCCGGGATTTTCAACTCGGTTCAGTTCGTTGCGCAGGGTCTCTTTAAAAACCGCGACCTGACGGCGGTAGGGTCCCCCGGCGCTGGTTTTGGTGGTCTCGATATTGGCGATATTCTGGGCAATCAGTTCCATTCTCAGCTTTTCACAATTAAGACCGCTGGCACTTACATCCATTGTCGATAACAAACTCATTCATCTATCCCCTTCCATCAGACAGAACATATTTCCGGACTGCAATTTTTTTATTGATTTGATTAAGCGCGGCATTGAAATAGACATTATTTTTAACCATCAAGGACATTTCCTGCTCCAGGTTAACATTGTTGCCATCCGCACGCAGCCCCGGGGACAGGTCTCTAGTGACCTCGAAGTCTTCATCGGCCGGGATGCTTATATGCCTTGCGCGGGTAACTTTTAAAGGCAGCTGTGCGGGGTTACGCTGCGGGTTGGCCAGTTGCTCCTCAAAATCGACCAGAAAACGCTTAAAGCCAGGCGTATTGATATTGCTCACGTTATGAGCAATAATCTTCTGCCTGGCTAACGAACCATTTAGAGAAGCTTCTAAAACTCTGAAGGTATTATCTACTTCAAAACCCAAAATAAAAACCCCCTTAAAGACATTAATCATACCTTTAAGAAGATTCGTAATTAAGGCATGATCTCTAGCAACCAGGCTGTCATATCGTCAAACGACTTAGACCCTTTGGCTTTGCGCCTCTATCTTTCAATAGATTTGCCCTTCAAGAACACTGCTGGGTTTTATAATGAAAACTTTATTGTATATAATTTTGAGATACTGCTAAATATTGTTGTATTTTTCTTGTTGCTGGGAATTATTGTATCTAAATTATGGCTGAATATTATTTGCTTTAAATTTCCTTATTTGTATTACTTAATAATAAACATTAATTTTATAAAAGTAAATACCTTTTTAAAATATATTTCCAAAATTATTTGTTTATTGGCAATAGTAATAAATCATGTCGATAATATCGCGAAGTGTAATAGCCAGAAAAGTTTGATAATTTTGCATAATAAAATTTTGCGGAAACGATGTTCAATATATTGTTACCCGGATAAGAAAAATACACTTTATATTGTACTTGCCAATGGGCTACTCAACAGATTTTTGAATTATGCAAAACTTAATAAGTTGCAAGAAAGTAAACCACATAGTATCTTTGAAAGAAAAGCAAAGTTGGGATATTTATGGGTAAAGCGGATTTTTTTCAGATGAGTAAAGAGAAAAAGCTGGAATTTATTAATGATAAGTTGAATTCCGGGGTTGGATTTAAGGAAATTTATGATGCGGTTATTCGTGATAATGAATCTTCCAAATCCAGAGAGAAATTAAAAAATCAATTTGAGCAAGCTTGTGTTTCAACTAATCCAGAATATCAGCAGCAGGAGAAGATGAACGCCTCGGTTACCTCACCCGGCTCCGATAACGCAAATCAACGCCAACTAAATTCGCATTTTGATGAAAACATAGGAATGTTGATTGCTTCTGCCGCTGATATTCTGGAAATGCTGGCCTGGTGGAAAAATAACCGGGAGGGGGCGGAACATATGGATAACCGATTGAATATTACCCTCCCGGGCGGTGAAGAAGTGAGAAAGACTATCCGCATCAACAGTCAGGTATGGAGTGAATGGAAGGCCTTTTGCGGCAAGCATCCGGATTTCAACGAGAAGGATTTGCTGGCCAAGGCTTTGCTGTCATTTATTAATACTGAACCGTAAGCACGGGGACGGTTGAGGGCACTGAAAAAGTTTATGTTTTGATGAGCCGAAGGTTGCGAAGCGACGATGCCATCTGGCATCTAGTACCGTAAGCGATCAGAAGGCAAGCATAGCACCGCCTGAGCGTCGGCGGATCTCCTTGTAGGGGGGGATCTCTGCTTCACTGTCATCCTGAGCGAAAGCGAAGCTACCCTAATTGTGTCCTTTAGGTCACATATGTAGTCCCCGTAGGGGGGATCTCGGCTTTACTGTCATCCTGAGCGAAAGCGAAGGATCTCCTCCTAATTGTTACCTTTGGATCACATATGTAGTCCCTTTAGGGGGGATCTCCTTGCTCTGCGGTTAGATTCTTCATTTCGCTAGCGCTCCATTCAGAATGACATAAAGGGAACTTTTCGGTGCTCCCGGACGGTTCAGACTTGAAGATTTACATTACTAATTTCCGGTTCTGGCAGCAGGTCAAATATTGTTGCCCAGCTTTTATGGACTTTAACATTCAGATCCCCGACGCTATAGCCGGCGTCCTGCAGGGTTTCCCTTAATTGGTCGGCTTCCGTCTCCAGGATGTTTTTGAATAATTCTTCAGTACAGAAGATGTTCACCGTCATCGCATTTTCAAAGAGCGCAACCACGAACCACAGTTCCTGCAAAGCAGCTGAATCCACCCGAATGACCAGTTGGCAGTTATCAGGCCGCACCGGCTCACTTTTGGCTCCCGGCTTGAGCAGATAGACATGATGCCGGCCCAGGGGCCAGCCGTATATATTCAGGCCGCCCAGATTAAGGTTTTCTGTCCGGTTCAGCAGGTTAAAAAATATATTTTCCTCATCACCTGCCAGCAAACCCTGGAAAAACCTCTGCAGGGCCTGCAAAGACCGGATATCCTGCTCTGTATCCACCGTTATTCCCACCGATTTCAGCCAGATAAGCAGCTGCGCGAAATCAGCTGATAAATTGTTTTTACGGAGAAAGCGGTTTATTTCGGTTATGATCTCCGGGGTTACCGGCAGATTAAACTTGATTAGCTGCCGGGTGATGGTTTCCGTATTTGAATCGGGTTGGAGGCCTGCTAGCCAAGGGGCGGCATTGTCTAAGCGAACCCCGCTGCGGTCGTTATTATCAACTATTTTCAGGTTGATAAGGCCGTCTTTATTTGATTCCACCAGCAGTTTCAGGTTTAAACCCGGTTTCAAGGTCAGGCGGGTACGGGCCTTGAACAAATGACTGCCGTACTGCAGCAAAATATGGCTGCCCCCGGCTTTAATAACCTGGGCATTGATAATCTGTCCGGGGGCAAGCAGCAGCCCGGGCAGCTGCCGGGCGGAGATATTCAAAGCACTGGGGATACGGTTCAGATTCATGACAGGTATGTTCTCCCTTCCTAACGGTCCTCAGTAAGCCGCTTCAGTTGTGGCTGGCTCCGATTTTAATCTGCCGCGCGGGAATATTCAAAGCGCCGGGGATACGGTTCAGGTTCATGGCAGGTATATTCTCCCTTCATAACGGTTTTCAGTGCCGCTTCAGTCGCTAACGGCTCCGATTTTACCCGCATATTTCTCATCCAGCTGCCAGACAAAGGCAATGATTCGGGCAACCGCCGGGTACAGTTCAGGGGGGATTTCCGTCCCTGTTTCCATTGATGCCAGTAACTGAGCCA
>JAAYCZ010000057.1 GCA_012729495.1 Syntrophomonadaceae bacterium
AAAACAATGATCAAGCCTTAATTATTATATGCATTGCTATCGTGGTTTGCAAAATATAATTAAGGATTTTGCACAATCAAAAATGCAGTGAAAGCATTTGAAAAAGCATAAAATATAGTACCCTGATTCTGGGATACTGATAGATTTTCAGAAGGATGATTTATGCAAAATATCATTGATCTGTTTCATTTCTCCAGCTGTGAGCCATTTGCAGTAATAACTCGCTTTGATTTTGTTCGGGATTTTCCAGTACTGCATACAAAAGCCTCTGCAGCGTTGCCCCCAGCAGTTTTCCCGGGGTGTATCCTATAGCAACAAGATCATCCCCGTTTATGGCCAGATCTTTGATTGTCAAGGGCTGCCGGGCAGCCAAAATAATATCTATTTCCTGCTTCATCTTATCAAGTTCAGAAAAATCAAACGGCGGTGCCGAGCCCAAAATATCAGCCTTTTGCAGTGCATACATATTATTCAGGTTGTTTTCCCCCACTAGTTTGATCAGTTGCTTTAAAGAAGAGCTTCTTAATTTTGCATAGCGCGTCATGTGGGAGCCAACCAATTGGGAAACATTTTTAACCGTCTGGCCATCATATTTAAGCCTTTCCAGAATTGTCCCCGTTATTTTCATTCCAACCAGATGATGATTATAAAAATGTCCCACACCGTTCTCGTCCAAGGTAAAACAGGCCGGTTTGCCAATATCATGCAACAGCGCCGCCAAACGAACGTCGATTTGGGCCGGCACCCCTTCCAATACCGCCAGGCTATGTTCAAAAAGGTCCTTATTATGGCGGGAATTCCTTTGATCAAACCCGACTAGGGCTTCCAGTTCCGGGATGATATAAGCCATCAGCCCGCTGGCCTGCAATTTTTTGATTCCTTGCGCCGCACGTTCAGAAACAAGTATCATATTGAATTCATCCCGAATCCGTTCAGTAGCAACCTCCGCCAGAAGCTGATTCATTTTTAAAATTGCCGCATAGGTTGAAGCAGCAATCTCGAAGTTATAGATTACAGAAAAACGAATCGCCCGCATCATACGCAAGGGATCCGCAGCAAACAATTCCTCGGCCCGGTCGCAGGTCGCTCTGATTAAGCCGGCTTTTAAATCATCCTGCCCGTCCCAGGGGTCATATAGATTCCCATCTACGTCCAAGGCCATCGCGTTAATAGTAAAATCTCTTCCCGCCAAATCCCTTTCCAAAGCTGAAACTTCGGCATCCAATTCAACATATCTGTAAGTACTCAATTCAACCTGCCGGTCATCCACTAAAACAATAACCGTTCCATGCCTGGCACCCACAGACAGGGTTCGGTTGAATATAGCGCTGATCTGCGCAGGAGTTGCCGAACCGACCAGATCATAATCCAGCGGTGAACTTCCCAGAATCATGTCCCGCACGCAGCCACCCACCGCGAAAACCTCGTGACCATGCTCTGATAGTTTATTAATAATGAATTGAACGTGTTCAGGCCAATATTTCATCTGAATCTTGCTCCCGAATTTTGCTTTACGTATATCACACTTTACCTTTAAGACATTTTACCACAGGCATCAGGTAAGCTATTCAGCAATCCACTTAATTTTGCCTTGACGAAAACTAAAATGCAGATTAAAATAATTGTAATGATTTCATTTTTGTAATCGTTCCATTAAGGTGGTATGACAATGTCAGCAAACATAAAAGAACTTGAAAATATTTTAAAAATGCATGATATTAAACCTTCACATCATCGTATCAGAGTTTTTCAATATTTAATGGAAAATAAGAATCATCCGACCGTAGATATGATTTATCGTGAATTAGTAGGAGAAATTCCAACCTTATCCAAAACTACCCTTTATAATACGCTGAATTTATTTGTAGAGAGAGGTATTATCAATATGTTGAATCTGGAAGAAATTGAAAGCAGATATGATGCGGATACCTCATTACATGCGCACTTCAAATGTTCTCATTGCAGTAAAATTTACGATATTCATCTTGAAGTAACCAGGCTTGAACTAGCCGGGTTGGAAAATTTCGAAGTCAGCGAAAGCCATATTTATTTTAAAGGCATCTGCCCGATTTGTTTAAAGAATCGGGATGAGCATATAAATTAAGAATTTATAATTATAAAGGAGGAAAAAAATGAAAAAATGGGTTTGCAGCATATGCGGTTATGTTCATGAAGGTGATACTCCCCCGGAAAAATGTCCACAGTGTAAATCCCCGGCAGAGAAATTCTATGAATCTGATCCCAACGCTGAATTGAGCTGGGCGGACGAGCATCGTGTAGGAATTGCCAAAGACGTTGATGCTGAAGTATTGCAGGAATTGAGAGCCAACTTTATGGGTGAATGTACTGAAGTAGGCATGTATCTGGCTATGAGCCGCCAGGCTGACCGGGAAGGTTTTCCGGAAATTGCTGAAGCCTATAAGAAAATTGCCTTTGAAGAAGCCGAACATGCGGCCAAGTTTGCCGAGTTGTTGGGAGAAGTGGTTGCCTCTGACACCAAAACCAATCTTAAAATGCGGGTTGACGCTGAACACGGAGCCTGCCAAGGCAAGCTGGATCTGGCTAAAAAGGCCAAACAATTAAATTACGATGCCATCCACGATACCGTACATGAAATGTGCAAAGACGAAGCCCGCCATGGAGCTGCTTTTGCCGGATTGCTCAAACGCTACTTCTAAAATATAGTAACACTCCTCCCTCAAACCCCCGGGCCTGTTAAAGGCTCGGGGGTTTTTCAGATGATTGTTTGGGCATTGGGGCAGCTGTGCGGCCATAAAGTCGCTTCTGCCCTGCAGAGTTTTGCGGTTGACGCCAATGAAATTATTAAAGAAGAAATAAACCACGCCTTGAGAAACATAAACGACAAAATATAATAGCAGATATTTCCATAATATCTGCTTTGGCATAAGGACATAATTTAATTCCCTTCTGAATCAGGGCCTTAAAGGCAGCTCAATTGCCTAATTTTATGTAAATATTTTATTATATATAGATAAAAAGCAGGAAATTCAAGATTCATTGGTGAATAATGCATCAGGTAATTAGTACCAAAACGTAAAAACCTATAATTCCTGTTTTTAGTGATGTAAATCTCGCTATTAATAGTGCAGTAAAGATATTTTTATTCCTCTTATCTTTAACAATTTGCCGATATTACTTGTATTTTCTCATAAAATACAATACGATATAATTTACAGAATATTGTAACAAAGGTGTTGCACGGTGATTTATATAGCTGTTGGATGCCTTACCTTTATTTGTTATGCTATTTTTGATTTAAACAAAATCAAATTTATACATAAAAATATTAATATTTTACTGATATTGGGAAGCGCTGTGCTTTTCTTATGTACCGTGGCAATAATCGCCAGCAACCATAGCATGAGAATTTCGACACCTTTACAATGGCTGGCGTTGCTGTTGGCTTTTTTATCATTGATTTTGTTGATATATACTATTTTCGGGGCTATCCCATTAAAGAAAACCTATATTGAATCTAACAAGGGGAATACCGTTGTCGACACAGGAATGTACGCTCTTTGCAGACATCCGGGAGTATTATGGTTTTTCTTTTTTTATATCCTTTTGAGTCTGGCTTTTCGCAACAAATTGTTGCTGACAGCCGCATTGGTTTGGACATGCCTGGATATTATTTATGTTTATATTCAGGATCGTTGGCTATTTCCTATTATCCTGGAAGATTATCAGTCTTATCAAAAGCAGGTGCCTTTTTTAAAACCTAATATGGCCAGTTTTCGTAATTGTATGTCCTCACTACGGGGAAAGGTGATTAAATGAACTCGGCTGAACAAACCTATAAGGAAAAGAGTAAAAAGCATTTCAATAAACAGGCGGCAATCTATGCACAAACCTGGGACGGTAAGTATTGCCGCAAAATGTATGGCAATGTATTGGGGAAAATCAGACAGTTCCCATTCGTGTCGTTGCTGGATGTTGGCTGCGGGTCGGGGGAAATGCTGGCAATGCTGAAAAAGGAATTCCCCAATGTGGAGGCTTATGGCTTGGATATGTCTGAACAAATGTTAAACCAGGCCAGGAAGTATCTTGACCCCAATATTTGTTTACAGCCCGGGGATGTTGATAGTTTGCCCTGGCCTGACCATAAATTTGATCTGCTCGTTTGCAATGCATCATTTCATCATTTTCCCAATCCTTTAAGATCATTAACAGAAATGTATCGGGTTCTGCAGCCCGGAGGCAGACTTTTAATTGCCGATCCCTGGTGGTCGGATAAGATTCGCCAGGCAATCAACTATTATTTAAAATCCCCTTTTAATTTAAGCGGGGATGTCAGGATCTACTCACGTCAGGAAATGGAGCAATTACTAGCGGCATCGGGCTTTGGTTCCATCGATTGGGAACTGATCGAACGCACTTATTATATTGCAACTGCGGTTGCCGGCTATTAAATATACTAAACATTCTTTGTGGAGATATGTTTATGAATTTGGATCAATTATTGAAAGACAGACAATATGAGCGAATCTGGCATGAATATTGCGGTTTCCTGGATTTTTCCATGGTTGAATACATGGATATTCAAAACCGTCTTATGCTGGAGCAGATTGAAATGTATTCCGACTGTGAACTGGGCAGACGGATCATGAAAGGCAGAAAACCATCCAGCGTAGATGAATTCAGGCAGATGGTACCGCTTACCCGTTATGAGGACTATGCTGATTTGCTTTTGCCGCGTATAGAGTCAGTGCTGCCTTCCAAGCCATTACTGTGGATTGAAACCACCTGGGAAGGAGCAAAAAATCCCATTAAAGTAGCTCCATACACTGAGAGTATGATCAAATGCCATAAAAGCAGTTTTATTACTTGTTTATTACTTGCCACCAGCAATCAAAAGGGGCAATTCAGTTTAAGCGGCGGTGAAAATTTTCTCTATGGTATGGCTCCGCTGCCATACCTTACAGGTTTGGCACCGTTAATTCTGGAAGACGAAATATCGGTTAACTGGCTGCCGCCGGAAAAAGATGCTATATCTATGAGTTTCAGCGAAAGAAATAAACTAGGTTTTAAAATGGGCATGCAACAGGGAGTTGATCTTTTCTTCGGACTCAGCAGTGTTATCGCTAAAATAGGTGATCAGTTCACTTCCAGCGGCGGTACGGGCGGTAGAATAAATCCGTTAAACAATTCCCTAAAAATGAATTACCGCATGCTGAAAGCATGGAAAAACAGCCGAGAAGAAAATACGCCTATTCGTCCCAAAGACATCTGGACTCTTAAGGGTCTGATTTGCGCAGGTACAGACTCCGCCAACTTCAAATCAAAAATTGAAAAGGACTGGGGAATAAGGCCGCTGGAGATTTTCGGCGGCACCGAGACCACTTGTATTGCTACGGAAACCTGGAGTAAAAACGGTCTGGTTTTCTTTCCGGAGGTTTGTTTCTACGAATTTATCCCCTGGCCGGAACTGGAAAAAAACCTCGCTGATCCCCGGTATGTTCCGCGCACTTATCTGATGGATGAACTGCAGGAAGGAACCAACTATGAACTGGTGATATCAAACTTTAAGGGTGGTGCCTTTGCCAGATACCGGGTCGGAGATATTTTTAAATGTATTTCTCTGCATAATGAGCAGGATGGTTTAAATATACCCCAATTCGCCTTCGTTGATCGCGAACCCGGGTTGATCGATATCGCTGGTTTTACTCGTATTTCTGAAGCCACCATTAATGAAGCCCTGACGCTTTCCAAATTAGATATTAATGATTGGTGTGCACTAAAAGAGTTTGATGATAACAACCGGGCTTTTATGCACCTTTACGTTGAAGTAAGTCCGGAAGGGTTTCAATATGGTCTGACCCGGGATATAATTACCGAGCATCTTGCTATTTATTTCCGTTATATTGATGGTGACTACAAGGATCTGAAATCACTGCTAGGAATTGAGCCCTTGCAGGTAACCATAATCCCCACCGGTACGATTGACAGATACATTGAAGTGTTTGGTAAAAGGCCGCGCCAAATGAATCCTTCTCATTTTGAAATGCTGGAACTTATGAAGATCGCTCGCGGCATTAATTTAGGAGTGTAAAATGGCAATTATTGGATTGTTTTTTACATACGTATCAGTTGTAGCCCTATGCAGCTACTGTTTACTGATGTTATTCTTCTGCATTGCCCAGAAGGATCGTTTGATTCGTGCATTTATGCCTGTATTGGGAGCGATGATATTATGGACTGTTTCAGCGGTGTTCATGTCCGTTCAGCTTTACCCTGGAGTTCTTTTCTGGGACAGGATCATGATCATTGGTGCCGTTACGGTAACTTTTTTACTTTATTACTTTGTCTCAATATTTACCAACTCATTGCGTATATTACCAACCGTTTTCTGGGGAATAGGAACGTTAGTATTTATCATTATTAATTTAAATGGATTTATTGTAACTGACGCCGGAGTCATAACCAGTACGGTTATGCTATGGAATCGAGAATTTGAAGTTATAAAGTTCACTTATTCCATTGGTATCTTGGCCCCGTTTATCTATGCATTTGCTTTGGCAATGATTATCTCAACCCTATTGAAAACCAAGCGAAGTATAAAACAAACAAACAATTCTCCAACAGCTGGTAGTATGAGGTTAATTAATAATGGAATAGCCATAATGTTTATTGGAAACTTATGTAACTTTATTCCCGCACTGGGACAATACCCAATCGATATTCTAGCCTGTTTTATCAATTCTTTCCTGCTGATCATAGCCATCTACAAATACCGTTTGGTGGAACTACGTTTTATGATTACCCGCGGTCTGGTCTACTCAGTTTTCGTAATTATAATTACAGTCTCCTATATATTTACGGTTTTTTTCATCGAAAATCATATGCAAGCCCAATACAAACAAATCATCCCCTACTTTACTACCCTGGTGGCTCTGGCCGTGGCCATTATCCTGCAGCCGCTGTACCGATTGTCATCCAAAATGGTTGATAGAATATTCTATAAAGCTGAATATGCTCAGCGTCAGGCACTGCGACAATTCAGTACCCGCATTTCCAATAACCTGGATTTGGACGGAATTGTCAGAGAACTTATTGAAGCTGTCCAACTGGCCTTAAACGCCTCCCAGGTGCTGCTCCTGCAAAGAAATGATGAAGAGGAGTATTATCATGTATTTGCCACCTCATCCCGCTTATTTCAGCCAGATCTGCAAATTTCATTTGATAATCCAATTATTAAATGGATGAATAAAAACCACACCGGTCTGACCAGGGATCAATTATATTATCAGCCCTTTTTTAAATCCATGTGGGAACAGGAAAAAAACAAGCTTTATGATAACGGCATTGAACTGATCATTCCTATAAAAGTTAGGGACAATATAAATGCGTTGCTGATGCTGACCAGAAGGAAAAACAATGTAGCTTATACCCTGGATGATCTGGATCTGCTCACTTATTTAGGTGCATCTTCTGCGGTGGCCTTTGAGAACGCCCGCTTGTATACGCGCTCCCAAAACGATGCCATAACCGACGGTCTGACCAAACTTTATAATCACCGGTATTTTTGCCAGGCTCTGCCTGACCAGGTCAATAAAATTGGCTCGGCCGAGCTGTCTTTGCTTATGATCGATATGGATTTGTTTAAGCTTTATAATGATCTTTACGGTCATTTCGAAGGTGACCGTGCCCTGGAAATGGTAGCGGCAATTCTGAAGCGCAATATTGCCGACAAAGGTATTGTCTGCCGCTACGGCGGAGAGGAATTTACGGTTATATTGCCTTATTACGATGCCAGAAGGGCATATGAACTGGCGGAAAAAATCCGTACTGAAATTGAAGCCAGCTTTTTCAATATTAATGATGTTACCCAGCGTTTTCTTACTGCCAGCATCGGCATCTGTACTTATCCCCATGCTGCACCGAATACTGAAGAATTGCTTAAACGTGCTGACCTGGCCATGTATACTGCTAAAAATCAAGGGAAAAACCAAACCGTTATCTATACTCCGCGCATTATTACCAAGGAAAATACCACCCGCTACAATTCCGAAGATGTTTTCCGGCCCAATTACACCGCTACCATCTATGCTCTGGCCGCAGCGATTGATGCCAAAGATCATTACACTTTCGGACATTCACAAAGGGTAGCAGAATATGTTGCTATTCTCGCCAATGAAATGTCGCTGGACAAAGCCCATATTGAAATATTGCAGGAGGCTGCTCTGCTTCATGATATCGGCAAGCTGGGAATACCTGAGCATATACTTACCAAAGCCGGCAAGCTCAGCAATGAAGAATTTGATATTATTAAAAAGCATGTAGAAATGTCCATTACTATTATTAAACATCTGCCCACCCTGAACCATGTTATCCCGGCCGTGATCGGGCATCATGAAAGATGGGACGGCAGAGGTTATCCCCGGGGATTGAAGGGAGAAAACATACCTTTTGCCGCCAGATGTCTGGCCATAGCAGATGCTTTTGATGCTTTGACTTCTAACCGCCCCTATCGGGCAGGAATGACTGTAAATAATGCTCTGGCCGAAATCAAAAAAAATCTGGGCACCCAGTTTGACCCGGCCATGGCCAACCTGTTTATTAAACTGGTTCAGGATGGTACCATCAAAGTTGTCAGACAGGCGGAAATAAAAAGCATCATCTAATATTTGACCAACGGCTTTCTGTGTAATCCAGTAAGATTATGCGGTCAAAAAAACCGAGTAAGTGCCGGCTCCCTAATGTTTGAACCAGCCGCTGACTGATTCCCACAGCATGCGCAAACCAAAGCGAATTACAGTCCGGCGCTGAGTACGGCCGGCAATTTTATATGCTTGTGTCATATAACGACGAAAATCTTCTGCGGAAACATTTTTCAGGAAGTAATTATCGAAGGACTTATAGCTCACCTTTCTCCAATCGATATTTTTTTTATCTTCTTCAGGAACGATCTCCCACGCCGGGGTACCCGGTAGAGGAATGAAACTGCTGACATCGAATATATCTGTTTGCAGATGTCTCATTAAATCCAAGGTCGCTTCAATATCCTCCCGGGTCTCATCAGGAAAGCCGATTATGATTGCCGTAACTGTCTCCAGACCGACATCGTGCACCATTTTGCTGATGCTTTTGATTTGGTCGGCAGTGATTTTCTTATCCATGGCACCCAGAATCCTGTCAGAACCGGACTCCGCACCCAAATACAGACCTCCGCAATTGGCTTTTTTCATCAATTTAAGCAGATTGACATCCAAATTGTCATAACGCGCGGTGCAGCGCCATTTGAGGCTGATATTATTCTCAATCACAGCCTTGCAGAAAGATTCGACATATTTTCTGTCATAGGTAAAGGTGCCGTCTGAAAAATCTACGACATCAACTTTATAATTCTGTTCCAGATATTTAAATTCCGCAATAACGTTTTCCACACTGCGTCGCCGCACTTTTCCGCCCCACAGTTTCCTGTCCGAACAAAAAGAACAGGTATAAGGACAGCCTCGCGAGGTGGTCAGACAGTGCACGCGGTAATGGTCATAATCACAGCCCAATACGGCATCCCGGGCAGCAAAAGGCAGTTCATCCAAATTGGAAATGGGAGGCGGGGGAGGGGTACTCATTACCTGACCGCTTGGACTACGGTAGTAAATCCCTGGTACCGAACTCCAGTCCGGTTTATCCTGGTTCAACTGGGCAGCAATCCCTGCCAGCGGGATCTCGCCTTCCCCGCAAACAACAAAATCGATATCCGGGTTCTGCATGACCTCCTGGGGGCAAAGCGTAGGATGGGCTGCGCCGACAATGACCTTGATGCTGCTGTCGGTTTCTTTTACAATCGCAGCGACTCTTTCCACGGCATTGCGAAAGGGGGTGAGATAGGAGATACCAACCGCTTTGGGTTTTTGCTCACGAATAATAGAGTCGATCTTCTGCCAGACGGGATGGTTTTTATTATCCACAATGGCACAATACTGAAGCTGTCCCCGGGCGTATTTGCTCAAGTTGACAGAAAACCAGCCCCAGGCACTCATAAAAGGAAGATCCATAAGCAGGTCACCCATAACCACCGCCGTATTAAAGCCTTCCCGGCAAAGATAAGCGGCGAGGCTGGTCAAACCGATATTATAGCCTACATCGGTAGGGATACCCTTCAAACTGCAGTATGGAGGATCGATTAATAATACATCCATCATCATAATTTCCAATCAAATAATCCTTTATGATGGCCCTTTAAAGGCCATTATCTTCCGAACATTAACCAAACCAGCTGTGAATAGCTTGATCTTATTTTAAGCGGTCAAAAAGAAAACCGAGTAAGTACCGGCTCCCACGTGCGAACCTATCGCAGCCCCTATTTCAGAAATTACAAACTGCTCACAGCCAAATTTTTCTTTGATTAAGGCCTGTATTTCTCTGGCTCCTTCAGGATCATTGGAGTGATTGATGCCAATCATTTGATTCTTTAGATGAAAGCCGCGCTCTTCCATGATTTCCAGCATACGTTTGCGGGCTTTCTTCTGGCCATGAATCTTCTCCAAGGGGACGATCTGCCCATCGACAAAATGCAGTATCAATTTAATATTCAGCAGATTACCGATAGCAGCAGACGCTGCATTGACCCGTCCGCCCCGTTTCAGCATTTCAAAGCTGCCAACTATGAAAATGTGCTGGATACGCTTGATATTGTCTTCAATCCCGGCAATTACCTCCGCCTTGTTTTTGCCGGCTTTGACTGCCTTGGCAGCACGAAGTACGGTCAAGCCGTAACCTACCGAGGCACTCAGGGAGTCGATCACGGTTATGCGCTGGGCATCAACTGCGTCGCGGGCCAGACAGGCAGATTGATAGGTACCGCTTAACCCCGAAGAAAAGGCAATATATATAATTTCATCGTCACTTTCGTTTATAACCTTTTCAAATTCGGCTTGAAACTCAGCGGGATTGATTTGCGCTGTAGTAGGAACAACTTCCGGTTTCTCCAGCATTTTGTAAAATTCACCGGGACTTAAGTCCAGACGATCACGATAGATCTGGCCATTAACGGTTACGGTTATGTAAAAAAGCTTTATCCCATACTCCTCCAGGATGTTGTGATCCAGATCACAGGCATTATCAGCGTAAATTCTTATTTTACCCATTTTCCAGACATCTCCTTAGCTTAATGATATGATTCATCTCTTGCAGATGAAATTAATAGTATTAGCTTTAAAACTTTCGTTTATTCAATATTAAGATTCTACTATGATTACAAATTATAGACAAGTAAACGTTGCCATGGCTGGGACTAAATGAATTTAATTCTTTACTTATAACTGAAGTTTCACTTTTTAAAAGCACGTATACAGTACCTTTATCTGCCAACAACAATATATCCAACTAGCTTGGGCAATTTAAATTATACAAATCTCAGAAGCCTGCTTGATTTAATTTTATGATTAATAATTTAAAAGATTACTTTCATTCTTATGCCGACAGGTTTAGAATTAACGGTACATTTGCTGATGCATTGGAGCAGTGTTGCTTATGACCAATAAAAGAAAATTGATTACTCCCCTCATGCTTTTTGGCCTGTCTTCGTTAATGATGGGAATGTATGCCGGTCTGTATGACCCTTCCTTTAACAATTATCTGGCCCAAGTACATAATGTAAGCGAAGTTGCCCGCGGAGGACTGGAATTCCCCCGTGAATTACCGGGCTTTCTGGTGGTTTTTATTTTTACGGCTTTGATTTTCCTGGCCGATACCAGAATCGCCGCTTTTTCAGCTCTGCTGGTCAGTCTGGCCTTATGGGGCCAGGGTTTTCTTGCTCCCAATATGGCGGCGGTGGTCATCTGGATGCTGATCTGGAGTACCGGCGCCCATCTTTTTATGGCCGTCTCGCCTGTCATCGGCTTGCGGTTGGCAACCAGCGGCGAGGAAGGACGGCGGCTGGGACAATTAGGTTCATTGGAATCCATGGGAACGCTGCTGGGTATCATCATTGTATACTGGGGGGCATCACGCTTCCATTTCTCCTTTGGACTGATATTTGCAATTGCCGCTGTTTGCGCTCTAATCGCCAGTATTGGTCTCTTTCTAATCAAACCGCAGCCTATCATTAAACCATCGCGTCATCTGATTATTAAAAAAAAGTACACTCTCTTTTATCTGCTGAATATCGTTTTCGGAGCCCGCAAACAGATTTTTCTTACTTTCGCCCCTTGGGTTCTGATTAAAATATATCAGGCCGATGTAGCAACGTTTGCGGTATTAGGCTTTATCGGCACCGTTTTGAATATGATTTTTCGGCCCTGGCTGGGCAGAGCTATCGATGCCTGGGGAGAAAAAACCATCATGATGATGGAATCATGCGCACTGATTATAATATGTCTGCTCTACGCTTTTGCGGGAAAATTATTTACCGCCTCAACCGCGGTCATAATCATCATGGCCTGCTACATTTCTGATCAGTTGCTCTTTTCAGTCCGTATTGCCCGTACTACCTATCTGAACCGGATCGCCGAAACATCTGAAGATCTGGGGGCAACGCTTTCCATGGGTATGAGCATGGATCATGGTGTTTCCATGCTAATCCCTCTGGGCGGGGGAATTCTTTGGGCTCATTTTGGTTATATCTCCGTTTTTCTGGTGGCCGCCTTCCTGGCACTCATCAACCTGGGGCTGGCATTCTTTGTTCCCGCACATAAGAAAGAGTCTTTATCGTTATAATCATGTATACACTTTACAAGTCTTGTTATTTTGGCCAACAAATTTTAAAATAGAGTAATTATCGCGCCTTTTATGGGCCTATCTTCAGGGAGGAGTGTTTTGACCTTGGCATATGCAGAAAAAGTTTTCGGCAAAATTAACGTATTTGATCTTATAAATGAATTTGGCAGCCCCTTGTATGTCTACGATGAAGAAACATTACGGCTTAGATGCCGGGAGCTGAGAAATTTATTGAAATACCCGTCTTTCCGGGTTAACTACTCGGCGAAAGCCAACACCAATGTAGAATTATTGAAAATTATCCGGGAGGAAGACCTGGATGTAGACGCCATGTCTCCCGGCGAAATGTATCTGGAAATAAAAGCTGGATTTACATCTGAGCGTATTATGTTTATCGGCAACAATGTGTCCCGGGAGGAGATGCAGTTTGCCGTGGACAGAGGTATTTATATTTCGGTAGACTCTCTTTCCCAGCTGATTTTGCTGGGTGAAGTCAATCCCGGCGGCGACGTCTGCCTGCGTTTAAATCCGGGTATCGGCGCCGGCCATCATGAGAAAGTTATCACCGGCGGCAAGAAAGCCAAATTTGGGATTGCCATCGGAGACCTGCCCCAGGCACAGGAGATTGCAGCCCGCTATCAGTTAACCATTACCGGGCTGAATCAGCACATTGGCTCACTGTTCCTGGAAACAGAAGAATATGTGGCTGCAGCGGCCCAACTGCTTGAAATTGCCTCTGCTCTTCCCAGTGTAAAGATTCTGGACTTCGGCGGCGGCATGGGCATACCTTACCGCCATGGGTTAGAAGCAAGGCTCGATCTTGAAAAACTGGGCCGGGAATTGGACGAGGTCATTTACAACTGGGTGAAAAACAATCGACCCATAACGATCAGAATTGAGCCGGGACGTTATGTAGTGGCTGAATGCGGTGCGATTCTGGGTATGGTTACAGCCGTAAAAAATAATTACAATACTGATTTTATTGGCTGTGACATCGGTTTTAATACTTTGATTCGTCCCGCCATGTATGACAGCTATCACGAAATTTCAGTTGTACCCGCACAGGCTCGTGCATATGCGGAATATGACGGCGACGTTTATCTAGTAGGACAAATTTGTGAAAGCGGGGACATCCTGGCCCATGACCGCGTGCTGCCCCTCTGTCGGGAAGGGGATGGGCTGATTGTGCATGATGCAGGAGCTTATGGGTTTGCGATGGCCAGCACTTATAATTCCCGTCCGCTGCCGGCCGAAGTACTGATTCAATGCGACGGTAAGGTACGGCTCATCCGCAAAGCCCAAACCCTGGAAGATTTATGGCCGGAAAAATAAACACATGAAAATATCCAGGCCGCTAAATCAAAAGCAGCAATAATATAGCATTGGCTCTCAATGCGTGAGACTATCCCTAAAATCTTAAACCGAAAAAAATCCTCCACCTAAGGCCTGAGCATAATATAAATCAAGCAAGCCTATATCATTTTGGGAGTGATATAGGCCTGTTTTTGGAGATTATTTTGTTTATGGCTGCTTTTTAGTCAGCTTCTGTCTGATTTATGCAAATATACCTATTGGTACGGTTTTATTCTCCATGCAAAATCGATAAAAACTTGTAGTTTTTTCAGGGGCAGCTAGGA
>JAAYCZ010000058.1 GCA_012729495.1 Syntrophomonadaceae bacterium
TTAGGCGAAGAGGGAGAGTTGGCTTTTTTCGGGGAGGTCGGCAAAGCAGTTGGCTTGGCGCAGCAGTTCCATGGCGCTTTTATTAAGGCGGGTGCGGATCTGGAAATCTTCGATGGAGATGAAGGGGCCATCGGCGCGGGCGGTCACGACCCCCTGGGCGGCAGCGGCACCGATATTGGGCAGGGCGGCAAAGGGCAGCAGCAGACTGTTGCCTTTGACGACAAATTTCCGGGCGTCGGACTCATAAATATCAACCGGTTCAAAATTATAGCCGCGGGCATACATTTCCATGGCCAGTTCGAGGATGGTGACCAGTTTTTTGTCCTTCTGCGAAGCGCCGTAGCCCATTTTATCAATCTCTTTGATTTTTTGGCGGATATCATCATAACCGCTTAAAATGGTGGCAGCATCGAAGTCTTCGGCACGGATACCGAAGAAGGAAGCATAAAATGCCAGCGGATAGTAGACTTTAAACCAGGCGATGCGGTAGGCCATGGTTACATAGGCTACCGCATGGGCCTTGGGAAACATATACTCGATCTTTTTGCACGAATCCACGTACCATTGGGGGATGTCGTGCTTGAGCATGAGGCTGGATTCTTCGTCATTTAATTTTTTGCCTTTGCGGACTTTTTCCATGATTTTAAAGGACTGCTTTTTGTCCAGTCCTTTTTGGATCAGATAGGTCATAATATCGTCACGGGTACAGATGACTTCGCCCAGCGTGGCGGTTTTTTCTTCAATCAGATCCTGGGCATTGTGCGACCATACATCAGTGCCGTGGGACAAGCCGCTGATCCTGACCAGTTCGGAGAAACTGGTGGGGCGGGTGGCCTCGAGCATCTGACGCACGAAACGGGTACCGAATTCGGGAATGCCGTAGGTGCCGACGACGGAATCAATATCTTCCGGTTTTACCTTAAGCGGCTCGACTCCGGAAAACAACTTCATGGTCTCGGGCTCAGAAAGACTTATTAAGCGAGCCTGGATGCCGGTCAAATCCTCCAGCTCCTTAATCACGGTAGGATCATCATGGCCCAGTATATCCAGCTTTATCAGCTGCTGGTCGAGAGCATGATATTCAAAATGGGTGGTGATGATGCCGGATTCTTTTTTGTCGGCCGGATGCTGCAGCGGCGTAAACTCCATGATATCATGATCCCGGGGCACCACGATCAGTCCGCCGGGATGCTGTCCGGTGGTCCTGCGCACTCCGGTGATGCCGCTGGCCAATCTGGTTATTTCGGAATTTTTGATCTCCATTTGTTTGTCCTCGGCATACTTCTTCACGAAACCAAAGGCAGTTTTTTCGGCTACGGTTGATATGGTTCCGGCCCGAAATACGTTTTCACTGCCGAATAGTTCCTCTACATACTGGTGGGCACGGCTCTGGTAATCACCGGAAAAATTAAGATCTATATCAGGGGTTTTGTCACCGTCAAATCCCAGGAAGGTTTCAAAGGGGATGTCAAAGCCGTCTTTGTAAAGCGTGGCTCCACAATGGGGACAGTTTCTATCCTCCAGATCCACCCCTGATCCGACTTCACCATTGCAGAAAAACTCACTGTAATGGCAGCCGGTGCAAAGATAATGCGGTGGCAGGGCGTTGACTTCGGTGATACCGGTCAAAAACGCCACCAGGGAAGATCCTACCGACCCCCGTGATCCTACCAGATAGCCGTCTTCATTGGATTTTTTGACCAGTTTGTGGGCAATCAGATAAAGCACCGAGAAGCCATGAGTGGTGATGGAATCGAGTTCACGGCGGAGTCTGGCTTCTACTATTTCCGGCAGTTGTTCACCGTAACGCAGATGGGCATTTTCCCAGGTCAGTTCGGTTATTTCCTGTTCGGCACTATCAATCTGGGGGGGATAAAATCCATCCGGAACCGGTTTTAACTGCTCGATCAGGGCAGCAATTTGATTGGGGTTGTCAATCACCACCCGCCGGGCAGTGTCCTCACCCAGATAGGCGAAATCATTCAGCATCTCTTGCGTAGTTTTGAAATACAAGGGGGCCTGGGCGTCAGCGTCCTCATAACCCTGTCCGGCCTGAATGATGGTGCGATAGATCTGGTCCTGGGGTTCCAGAAAATGCACATCACCGGTGGCCACAACCAGCTTATGGTTTTTTTCTCCCAGGGTGATGATGCGGCGGTTTAAGTCCATCAGTTCAGTTTCGGACTGAAACCTTCCTTCTTTAATCAGAAACTGATTATTACTTAGGGGCTGTATTTCCAGATAATCATAGAATTGGACGATATGATTCAGCTGCTCTTCATCGGCTTCATTCAGCAGGGCCTGGTACAATTCCCCCGCCTCGCAGGCCGATCCCAGCAGCAGTCCTTCACGGTAACACTCAAGATCAGCCCGCCGCATTTTGGGTTTGCGATAGAAATGATCCAGATAGGACAGGCTGATCAGTTTATAGAGATTTTTCAAGCCGTTCCGGTTTTTGGCCAGCAAAATGATATGATAGGGGCGCTCCTTTTTGTCTTCTTCGACCAGATAGGCTTCGACCCCATAAATGATTTTCAGGTTTTTGCCTTTATCCTGCAGCGCCTGCTCAGCGGCAAAGGCCAGCGGAAAAGCCTGGATACAGCCATGATCGGTAATGGCAATGGCCGGATGTCCCCAGGCTGCGGCTTTGTTGATCAATCCCTTTACTTCACTCAATCCGTCCATGGCGCTCATTTTGGTATGGGCATGCAGTTCGATCCGTTTTTGCGGACTTTCGTCACAGCGCTCTGAGCGCGCCATTTTGTTACAGCTATCCATATACAAAACCGGTTCTTTGCTAAACGGATCAAAGCGAATCGATCCCTTGACCTTGATATAATCGCCGCTTTCTATTTTATCTTCCTGGGGTGAATCGACAAATGTTTTGATGATGATGGTGTCAGTATGATCGGTCAGATAATAGCTGATTACCAGGCGCCCGTCTTTGAGGCTGTTGGTCTCTTTAAACCATATTTCGCCTTCAGTTACGGCGGTTTTCATGCCCTCCTGCAATTCACTAATCGGCAGAGAGGGAGCTTTGATGATGGAGGAAGCGGTTTTTTTGTGTCCAAAGCTGCGTTTTTTCCTGCCTTCATCGGGGGCGGCGGATATAATCTCCGGTTCCTGCTGCTTTATCCAGGTAAGCCGGGTGCTATCAGCACTCCTCTGTTCACGGCAGACAACTCTGACCAGGGGACGCAGGCGGTATTCCTGCCAAAACCAGGCCGCCAATCGGGAACAGACATCATCATCGATAAGCTCCTGATAGTGGATCAGCTGTTTCGTAACCAGATCAATGCGATTGTTTTTAATCTGCCAGTCAATCGAGGAGAGGGCTTTGGCGGCAGTGAGGTCAGCAAAACAACCGGCGCTCCAGTCCTCCTGGCGCAGGTGCAGAATTTCTTTTATATTGCGTTCATGATCAAGCCATGCAGGAATTAAATCGATCTGGTCCAGAAAAGGTAATTTTCTGCGCAGGGCAATTTCAGTAGCCTGTATGTCGGCTGCCGATATAGGAAGAGGCAACTGCAGATGAATCCTCCAGCACCGGTTGGCGCTTGATACTTCTACTTTCTGAATGATTACTGCTTCCCATATGCAAGCCAGTTCCGGTTCCAGTTTATCAAGCACAAAACTGTGAAAAGAAATGGCCATAATAATCCTCCTGTTGTCAGGCAAAATCCTGATTCAATTGCACTTTAGTCCAGGTTGGAAAATGAGCTGGCGGTTAGTTGAGGCGGTCAATATGATGCAGCCCCTGGATGTTGGATAATCTCTCAATAACTTTCGTGATACTGGTTTCGGGAGGTAACTGCAGCAATAATTCGATTTCCAGCTGATTTTCAGTTTCCTCCCGATCAAGGTTAATTTCCTTAATTAAAACTTCCATATCGCCAAGAATGGAACCGATAATACCTACCTGGCCGGGCTGATCATCCACCAGCATGACGATGCCTTTATAGAGGCGCATACCGGTAAAAAGATGTTCAAAGCGGGCAAAATAGATGAGTACGAATAGAATCAGGGCGGTGGTGGCGATGGCGGCCAAGTACATCCCTGCGCCTGCGGCCAGGCCAATACAGGCTACCACCCAGAGCCCGGCGGCAGTGGTAAGACCACGAATGGTAGCGCCTTCCTTCATGATCGTTCCGGCGCCCAAAAAACCAATCCCGCTGACGACCTGGGCGGCGATACGGCCGGGGTCGGCGTTGACATGATGATAAAACTGGGTAAAAATATCGATGGAAACGACCATAGCCAGGGCAGAACCAACGCACACCACGGTATAGGTACGAAAACCGGCCGGGCGGTTAAGGCTTTCCCGTTCCAGCCCCACGATCCCGCCCAGTATACAGGCCAGCGCCAGTTTAAAGACAATTTCCAGAGCTTCCATAGATCACCCGTCCCAATTTTTTAAAATTATGCCCGGTTTAATATTTCCAGTACATAGTCAACCACTTGCTCCATTGTCAGCAAGATATTTTCTTTTTCCCATCTTTTCTTCACTTCGACCTGATTTTCCTGCAGGGATTTGGGGCCAATTGTAATTCTAACCGGAATACCGATCAGATCGGCATCTTTAAATTTTACCCCGGCTCTTTCATCGCGGTCATCGAGGATGACTTCCACTCCCCGGGAGGCAAATTCACGGTAGAGGCGCTCGGCCGCCTGCATCTGCTCTTCTTTTTTGCTGTTGACCGGGACAATAATCAGCTGATAGGGGGCAATCGGCAAAGGCCAGACGATCCCGTCATTATCATTTTTCTGTTCCACCGCAGCGGCCATGGTACGGGAAATGCCGATCCCGTAGCATCCCATTACAATCGGCTGATCCTGCCCGTTTTGATCCCGATAGGTAGCATCCATGGCATCTGAATATTTCGTTCCCAGTTTGAATATATGCCCGGCTTCAATACCGCGGGTAGACTGGAGGGTTCCGCCGCAATGCGGACAGAAGTCACCGGCTTGAGCATTGCGGATATCAATAATTTTCTCGGGAACAAAATCCCGTCCCAGATTAATATTTAGAATATGGTAATCATCCTGGTTGGCACCGGCGCTGAAGTTCTGCAGCCTGGTGATTTCAGGATCGGCATATATTTTCAGATTCAATCCCACCGGCCCCAAGGAACCAAAACCGGCTCCGCACTGTTCGCGTACGGTTGTTTCATCGGCCATGAATAATTCGTTTACCTGCAGCGCATTTTTAAGCTTAATCTCATTTAGTTCGCGATCCCCACGCAGAATTGCGGCAATCAGTTCACCGTCGGCCATATACATCAGGGTCTTGGCTTGTTCATGGGCGGGATGGCCTAAAGATTCCACCAGTTCCTGGATGGTTCTAATTCCGGGGGTGGATATTTTTTCCATCTCCCGCAGCGGCTGCGGCGGTTCTGAATTTTCCGGCAGTATACATTCTGCCTTTTCAATATTGGCGGCGTAATCACATTGGTCGCAATAGACGATAACGGATTCACCGCTCTCGGCCAGTACCACAAACTCATGGCTTTCATTGCCGCCGATGGCTCCGCTATCAGCCTCAACCACGCGGAAATCAAGTCCCAGCCGGGTAAAGATGGCTCTATAGGCAGAATACATTTTTTTATATGCAACATCAAGACCTGCATCATCAAGATCAAAGGAATACAGATCTTTCATAATAAACTCACGTCCGCGCATCAGGCCGAAGCGGGGCCTTATCTCATCGCGGTATTTATTTTGGATCTGGTAGAGCATCAGGGGCAGATCACGGTATGATTGTACATCAGCATCCACCAGGGTGGTAATGATCTCTTCGTGGGTAGGACCCAGAGCAAATCCCCGGTTATGCCGATCCAGCAGGCGGAACATCTCGTCACCGTAAACTGACCAGCGGCCTGATTTTTCCCATAACTCCCGCGGCTGAATGATGGGCATGAGGATCTCCTGTCCATCGGCCTTGTCCATTTCTTCGCGAACAATAGCTTCGATTTTTTTCAGAACCCGGACCGCCAGGGGCAGATAACTGTAGATCCCGGCTCCGGTTTTGCGCATATATCCGGCTCTGAGCAAGAGCTGGTGACTGATGATTTCAGCCTCGCTGGGCAGCTCCCGCAAGGTTGGAAAAAACAACTGTGACGCTTTCAAAAAACCCATCCTCCTATTTATTTTCTATTAATTTATTGATTTCCTGCAGTAATTCAGACAGCATGTCGGTCGCAGGTACCTTCCTGATAATTTCGCCGTTGCGGAACAATAAGCCAAATCCACGTCCGCCGGCAATGCCGACATCAGCTTCCCGGGCTTCGCCGGGCCCGTTGACAACGCAGCCCATCACTGCAACTTTAAGCGGTTGTTCTATATTTCTTACCGCCCTGTCAACAGCTTCGGCCAATGGGATTAAATCAATCTCGCAGCGGCCGCAGGTGGGACAGGATATGAGCTCCACGCCGCGCTCGCTCAGGCCTAAATTGCGCAGGATCTCATAGGCGGCCCAGACTTCGTCAACCGGATTGCCGGTCAGGGAAACGCGGATGGTATCGCCGATCCCTTCGTTTAACAACATCCCCAGTCCCAAAGCCGATTTGATCAGGGCGCGGTCTTTGGTTCCGGCTTCGGTTATGCCTATGTGCAAAGGGTAATCCACCTGGCTGGCCATCAAGCGATAGGCCTCCAGGGTAAGTTTTACCGACGATGCTTTCAGGGATATTTTTATTTCCCTAAAATCCATATCCTCCAGGATTTTGATGTTTTCCAGGGCGCTTTCCACCATGGCTTCGGCACAGACAACTCCGTAGCGCTTAAGCATTTGTTTGTCCAGCGAACCACTGTTGACCCCGATGCGGATGGGGGTATTTTTTTCCCTGCAAGCGCTGACTACGGCTTGCACCCGCTTGCGCTCACCGATGTTGCCAGGATTGATGCGCAGGCCATCGGCACCAGCGGCAAGACTCTGCAAGGCCAGCTTGTAATCAAAATGGATATCCGCCACCAAGGGAATGGCAATAGCGGCCTTGATTTTCTTAATGGCTGCGGCGGCTTCATCATCAACCACCGCCACTCTGGCAATCTGACATCCGGCTGCTTCCAGTTCCTTTATCTGAGCCACGGTGGCTTCGACGTTACGGGTATCCGTACTGCACATTGACTGTACAACTACGGGGTTGTCCCCGCCTATGAGGCAAGAGCCTATTTTTACAGTTCTGCTTTTACGGCGCATATTTTATCCTTTTATCAGTCTGACGATATCATTATATGTGGCCAGCACGATCAGCCCCATCAGGAACAGGAACCCCATCCAGTGGATGAAACCTTCCTTTTCCGGATCCATGGGTTTGCGGCGGATTGCTTCCACAATGGCAAATACAAAGCGGCTGCCGTCCAGCGCCGGAATGGGCAGCATATTCAAAATGCCCAGATTGATGCTTAAAAAGGCGGTAAAACTGAGCAGATAAACGATTCCACCGCGGGCGGCTTCGCCCACCATGCTGGTGATCCCCACTGGTCCGGCCAGATCAGAGGCAGAGGCTCCGCCGCTGATCAGCATGCCCAATCCCTGCAGCAACAGTACCGTCATCTGATAAGTTTGAACAAAGCCCATTTTTATGGCGTTAAAAATTCCCAATCGTTCATATCTTATCTGGCTGTAAACGCCCAGGATGGATTTGCCGGTACTTTCATTGACCGTCGGGATAACCGTCAGTTCACTGGTTTTGCCCGCCCGCTCGATGGTCACCAGCATGGGCTGATGGGCCGGTTCATCCTGGATGACGCCCACAAAATCCTCCCAACTGGATATCTCTTGCTGATTGACCGCCAAAATTTTATCACCTTTTTGCAGCCCGGCTTGATAAGCGGGCTTGTCTTTGATGACTTCGCCGATAATGGCTTTATCAACCGGTTGGGCCACCCCGATCACGGCAAAAATCAGGATAAAAATCAGTACGGCCAGGACAAAATTCATAAACGGTCCGGCAAAAGAGACGATCATTTTTTCCAAAGGAGTACGTTTGTCAAAGCCATTGGGATCTTCAGCGTCTCCCGGTTCTTCGCCGGCCATGCGTACATATCCGCCCAGCGGGATCAAGCGCAGTGAGTACTCGACTCCGTCTTTCTTTTTGGAAAACAACTTGGTGCCAAACCCCAGGCTAAATTCATAGACTGTAATTCCTATGCGACGGGCAGCCACGAAGTGGCCCCATTCATGCACCAGAATTAACACGGCAATAATAATCAGTGCCAAGACAATAGTCAAATTTTTTCCTCCTTCAGTATGATCTGTCGGGTACGGATGCGCGCCCATTGATCTGCGGCCAGGATATCCTCCAGACCAGGCCGGTCAATAATGGCGTGATCATGCATGACTTTTTCAACCAAAACGGCGATTTGATCAAATTTGATCTGTTTTTTTATAAAACATCCTACCGCAACCTCATTGGCGGCATTCATCACCGCCGGCAAAGTCCCCCCGCGCCGCCCGGCTGCAATCGCCAAACCCAGCGCCGGAAATCGTCCGTGGTCGGGAGCAGCAAAATGAATGGCCGCCAGCTGGGTAAAATCCAGATGGGCAGCCGGAGATGGCCTTCTTTCCGGATATGTCAGAGCATACTGGATCGGTATGCGCATATCGGCAACACCCAGGTGGGCGATGAAGGATCCGTCCACAAATTCAACCATGGAGTGGATGACACTTTCCTTCTGCACCAGGACTTTAATATTATCATATCCAATCGCAAATAAATGATGGGCTTCAATTACTTCCAGACCTTTGTTCATCAGGGTGGCGGAATCGATGCTTATTTTCGGTCCCATATTCCAATTGGGATGGCTTAAGGCCATGTCCACCGTAACTTCTGCCAGCTGTTCTTTACTATAGTCACGGAACGGTCCACCCGATGCGGTCAGCCATATATTGCGTACATAGGCCCGTTCTCCCTGCAGGCACTGGAAAACAGCGGAATGTTCACTGTCTACGGGGATTATTTCGGCATGGTGTTCACGCGCCGACTGCATGACGATATCACCGGCCGCAACCAGAGTCTCCTTGTTGGCCAGAGCAATGCGCCGTGATTTTTTAATTGCGGCCAGCGTAGGCTTGATGCCGATAGCACCGCTTAAAGCCACCAGAACGGTATCAGCTTCTGCATAAGCGGCCAGTTCGCATAGTCCTTCCACCCCGGTTAATATCTCCACCCGGTTTCCCAAGCGGCTCCGGCACTGGCTGTAAAGTGAAGCATTGCCCAGCGCCACCAGACGAGGCTGATATTTTTTTACCTGCTCGGCCAATAAATCCAGTTCATCATAGGCGGCCAGTCCCGTCACCTTAAACCGGCCGGGATGCAGGTCAACTACCTCCAGCGTCTGCCGGCCGATGGAGCCGGTCGATCCTAAAACAACCAGATTGGACACGTTTTCAGTCAACATCATTCCTCCAGTCAAAACGGTCCAGCAGACCAGTACGGTAAATGGCAATAAATATAACAACGCAAACCGGCCCCAGGATCATGCCTACGATTCCCCCCAATTTCAGGCCAACATATAGGGACATTAAGGTTACCAGGGGATGTAGGCCGATATTGTCGCCGACGATCTTGGGTTCCAAAAATTGGCGTACCGCCGATATTATGACGTAGACCACCAGCAGGGCAATCCCCATGGCGATGTGGCCGGACATAAACTCCCAGGCAATCCAGGGAACATAGATGGTACCCGGACCTAAAACCGGCAGTATGTCGGCGACGGCTATAATTAAAGCCAGGGTGAGGGCATATTCCACCCCCAATATCTCGAGTGCTACCAGGGTCAGGATAAAGGTAATCGATATCAGGATGCTGTATGCTTTGACAAAACCTACAAATGCATTGATCAATTTGCCCAGCACATTTTGACTTGAGTCGCGTATACCGGGCGGGATGATATGCAAAACGAAGCCTCTGATCAGAGCCCGATCCTTGATAATAAAGAATGTGGCGACGGTAGCTATCATCAGAAATATCATCAAACCCGGCAGCATGGTAACTACTGCGATGAGACCGTTTATAACTACGTTGATTAAATGCTGTCCCCACTCAATCGCCTGCTGGATACTGGCCTGCATGGTTTGCTGCAGTTCCACGGGCAGATCGAGGCGCAGGAAAAGCAGGCGCAGTTCACTGATTTTGTCGATCAGTTCGGGTATCATGTTGTCCGCATTGGATTGGGTTGACCGATAAATGTTGGTAAGCTGTTTAATAATAACTGAAACCAGCAGGAATACGATGTAAACAAACCCACCGATGACCAGCAGCAAGCTGGTTATAACTGCCAGTACGCGTTTGAAATGCAGTTTGGTTTCAAAAAAGTTAACCACCGGTTCAACCAACACAGCGATCAGGATGGCAAATATAAAGGGCAGAAATAAACTGGGAATATAGGCCAGAATCCTGCCAATAACAGGAAATATATATACTAAAAGCAGATAGAGTCCAAACATGGCGATAACGATGCTGCTTATTTTGAGCAGTATTTTCAGGTTCTTCTTGATTTCACTATCCAAATCGCTCACCTCTTTTCATTTTATTAGGCAGGCCGGGATTTATGAATCTGCTTTCCCGACGGTTTAACGCATGAAAAAAATGAAGTAATAAATAACCGGCAGCACCAGCATAAAACTATCAAATCGATCCAGCACTCCGCCATGGCCGGGTATGATATAGCCGGAATCCTTGGTGCCAAAAAAGCGTTTTATGGCTGATGCAAACAAATCCCCCAGCTGGGCGGCGATGGAACCAAGTACTGCCATAATAAGGATCTGCGTAATGTTCAATCCGGGCAGTGGAAATATATAGCTGAAAACAGCAGCGGCGGCTGACGCCAGGATGATGCCCCCGGCTGCACCGGCCCAGGTTTTATTGGGACTTAACTGAGGAGTCATTTTGGTTTTTCCCCAGAGCCGGCCGAACAGATAACCGCCGATATCCGCTCCCCAGGTAACCAGCAGCACCAGCAGCATGGTAAAAAAGGGTTGGTCAATCGTTTGTATCTGCAGAGCAAAGCTAAGCAAAAAACCAATATAAAAAGCGCCCAGGAAATTGAGGGCGATGTCTTCCAGGTTAAATTTCGGATACCAGAGGACACATTCCAAAACCATCAGGATTATGATTGCCATTAAAAGCGGATGGAAATATAGGGCGGTCTGCTCGCGGAAAAGCAGCAGCAAAAGGAGGCCATAGGCGCTTAAAAACTGAGGTTGGCGGCCACTTTTTTGCATCATGTCAAGATATTCGTATAGGGCAACAATGCCAAGGAGGACAAACAAGGCAGTCCAGGCCAGACCACCCTGGTAAAGGATAAAAAGCAGCACGGGAATTCCGATTAGTGCAGTTATGATTCTGGTTTTTAGCATATGGTTTTCCTTCCGGTTATTTGCTAAGACCGCCGAATTTACGATCCCGCTGCTGGTATTCTATAACTGCCCGAATCAGATCAATTTCACTGAAATCAGGCCACAGGGTATCAGTGACGACGAGTTCGGTGTAAGCAATCTGCCAAAGCATGAAGTTGCTGATTCTCTTTTCACCGGAACTGCGAATCAGCAGATCCGGGTCGGGCATACCCTTAGTATACAATAAGCGGGAGAATATTTCTTCGTTTACCTCTTCGGCTTTTATTTCGCCGGCAGCAATTTGGGCCGCCAGCTGTTTAGCTGCATCCATGATTTCCTGACGGGCCCCGTAGTTCAGGGCAATATTGAAGATGAGGCCGGTGTTGGCACGAGTCATTTCCAGGGCTCTTTTTATTTCGATACGGCAGTCTGCAGGCATGGCACGATAGTCTCCCAGCACCTGAATGCGAACGTTGTTCTGATGCAGTTCGTCCAGTTCCTTGCGCATGAACTCGGCCAGCAGCTGCATGAGATAATTTACTTCATCGCTGGGTCTTTTCCAGTTCTCAGTAGAGAAGGCGAAAACCGTCAGGATGGCAATGCCCAATTCATCGCAAGCCTTTACTACTTTTTTCAGTGAGGCCATGCCGGCGCGGTGACCCATGGTCCGGGGTATAAACCTTTTTTTGGCCCAGCGTCCGTTGCCGTCCATGATAATGGCTACGTGCCGGGGTATTTTGTCTTTATCAATAACGGGTTGGTCTTTCTTGCGTGCCAATTCTTCGCCTTCTCTCTGCCAGTTAACTTCGTTATTCTAAAATAGTCTATCTGAGGTTTATACTTAAGAACGCTTGGGGCCGGTCTTTTGACTTGCCAAATCTGCATTCTCATATGCTCAGCTGTTGCTTCGTATTCTTTATAGGACTACGTTAGTCTTGGCAAA
>JAAYCZ010000059.1 GCA_012729495.1 Syntrophomonadaceae bacterium
AGGAATCACTGCAGTACCGTAATGCTCCGCCATCTCATGGTAGGTCTTGTTGATCTTAGGATCTGGCTTAGAAACTTGTTCAACACCCGTTTTCAAATTTAATGTGTAGTTTGCAATAATGTAAAGCCGAACTTGATAATGTCGGAATCAGGCTGTTGTTCTTCAGTCCGACTTTACATTAAATTTTATATCAATGTTTCTAGAAATGCCAATAAGTCTTCTTTTTCTTGTAGGGAATAGTAGTCATTGCTTTCTGATACGGTTTTGCTTGAAGCTTTTTCTATTGCCTTTCTAGTTACCTCAGGATTGGAAGTTAGATACACCTGTGTTGTGATTATCGATGCATGTCCAAGAAAATCCCTAACATTGTAGATGTTAACATTTTCATTTACAAGATGGGTCGCCTTACTGTGTCTCATTAGGTGCGGTGAAAGTGAAAGACTTAAGTCAAACCTGTTGGCATATCGTTCCTGTAAGATTTTTTTGTATTTGTTCATTATATAGGAAACGCCTGCCCTGGTAAGCCGTCCGCCACTTCTATTTGTAAATAGTGCATCGCCTGGTTTCAGACCATATACATTTATATAGTGCTCCAGAATCTTGCCGGTTTCACCAAATATCGGTATTTCGCGATATTTAGAGCCCTTGCCTTTGACAAATACTTTACAGCAGCGGCCTATGGTTACATCTGCCACATTGAGATTTATTAGTTCCTGCACTCGACATGCCGAGTCATAAAGAAGCGTAAGGATTGCCATGTGGCGTATACCCTCCCTGCTGTTTCCATCGGGAGCATTAAGGAGAAGCTTCGTCTCTGATTCCGTCAGATAAAGTGGTGGCCTTTTCTCGACCCTCTTGGCACGAATATTGATTATATCGGTACATTGCCCCGAGAATTCGGGTGATGTTGAAAGTACATAGCCAAAAAAAGATTTCAGTATGGCAAGCCGCAGGTTTCTAGTTGAGACGGCATTATGCCTCTCGGTCTCTGCCCATTCCAGAAATTGCAATACGCAAGTTTGGCTGATATCCGTTAATTTCAGCTTGGACAGTTTTTTGCCGCCGGATTCTAGGAACATAAAAAGCAGCTTAAATGTATCACGGTAGGAGGCGACAGTATTATCACCATATCCCCTCTGAGATATGAGATATGATAAAAAATAATTCTGTACATAGTACGAAAGCGAGTTATCCTTCATATGCATCCACCTCCGGTATCAGCGTTTTAAGTGCCCCCTCCCTGCACACGAATTCATCATATCCGTGTTCAGTCAGGTGGATATACCTTTCCGTATCAATTAAATTGACATGTCCAACATATGATGCAAGCACCGGAACTGCAACATATAGATCCATTCCGGAAGCAAGCATCCTGTTCAGGCTTAACGTGCAGAATGAATGCCGGATATCGTGGATTCTTGGGAGCCTGCCTTCCGGAGTTCGGCCCCCGGTTTCCTTGAAGATTTTCTTGAACATATACTTCATGGCATCATAACTATAACGAGTTCCGGTATAAGGTGAGACAAATAGATACTGTTCCGGATTATGTCTGTGTTCCAGGCCTGATAAATAATTAAGAATGACCACCGAAAGGCTATTAGACATCGGCACATATCGTGACACGTTATTTTTTGACTGATATACTACGAGGAGTCGGTTAACGGCATCTACATCCTTAATCCTTAGTGAAAGCACCTCGCCTATCCTCATCCCCGTACCTATGAGGATTCGCACCAGCACAGGATAAACTGTAAGATAATTATTGCTACGCCTGGTGGGTTTCAAATGGTCAGATGCTTCGACGATTTTAGATAGCTCTTCTGCTGAAAAAATATACGGCTTAAAAGCCACATGGACTTTCTTCATGTATTTATCAGGAATTTTGTATGCATGGATGCCGAGAGCCCTTAAAAATGCATTGAACTGGCGCAGGTCAGATACTCTTAATGCGCGTGATGCTCCAGACTCTGTATCTTTTTCTTGTAATAATAATTCAACGGTATTACGGTCAATGTTCAATGTACTGATGCACCTGTTAAGTGCTTCATTCAGGGCTTTTAGCCTAATAAGGGTAGAGTGAGTAACTTTTTCTCCCTTACCGCGTTTGAATTCTATATATTTCTCAAAGTACGGCTTAAATATGCCATCCTGGAAAGCGAGGAATTCTTTATCAGTAATCATATGCAAGGTACCTCCATTGCAGCAACCCTCAGTTGGTTAATGTCAGACCATATATACTGTCTAGTTGTCTGTGCTGAGGTATGCCCCAGAATGGCAGCAATTTCACTGATAGGCGTTTTGTCACTCATTAGGCTACTTGCCAGGCTGTGTCTCATGGAATGTAACCCGGCATGTTTGCAGTCGGTATTAATCCCGGCAAGGGTAAAGTAATGCTTTATTTTTCCTGAAAAGTGGTTATTCCCCGAATACGGTTCATGTGGTGAACGCAATTTTATAAATACATGATCGTCTGCTATAGGGGGTCTAGCATTTTTTATATAGTCCAGCAGAGCAAATTTGACTTCTTCTGTTAACGGAAGCTGTAAGTAATGTTTCGTTTTATGTTGACTAAGGTTAATAAAATTCTTTTTCCAGTCAATGTTTGACATACCCAAGGTTCTTATGTCGTAGGAGCGTAGTCCATAAACGCATGCAAGCATCATCACTAGATAAAACATTTTTCCTGATTTGGAAGTCCTGTCAACAGCACCTAAGACTTTCCGTATCTCTTCCGCCGTGTAGAAGGATTCCAGGCGTTCATGCTTATTCGTATGCAGGTTTGTCAGTAACGGCATTAGATCGTATTTCAGCAGCCCTGATATACAGGGACATGTGAAATAGTTACGCAACGTATAAAGGATATTAGACTTGCCGACAGATGAATACCTTCCTTCGAGGCTTGATACATAATCAATAAACTGGGTAATGGTAAGCGTTCTCAATGAAAGGCATCCGACCTTTTCCAGTTCAAGAAGAAACATTTTAACCCTTCCGGTGCGGGTTTTGATGGTTTCTGGGGAGTTGCCCCTTTCTAACATCCACTTGGAGTAACCGGCTATGTCTTCCTTGAATGCCTCAGGGATATCAAGGGTGTTGTAGCGATACAGCTTCCTGATATCCATTCCATTTAATGAATCACGGATCATTAAAATAACCCTTGCTTTTTTTCTAAGATAAAGCGAACCAGGATGATTGTAGGGTGCTGCCCCGGTAACCGCTTCATAGTAACGACAGACGTAATCATCCCAAACGATGTTGCGGTTTCCTTTATTTCCGCATAACCTGATAAAGCCATCAACCAGATCACTGTAAAATTTGATGAGCTTTGTGCTTGATAGATTGGATATAATCGCGTTTTTCAAATCTTCCATGGTACTGTTTAGCTCATCCATTTGAATTAAATCAGCCATTTTTCAAAACTCCTTTCTTAATTTGGCTGATTTAATTTTAATTTGTAATGTAAAGTTATCGGCAGATAAAAGTGGATACAATCAAATGTTTTATTGACAGCTTTACATTATTGCAAACTACACATTAAATTTG
>JAAYCZ010000060.1 GCA_012729495.1 Syntrophomonadaceae bacterium
TATATATTTTAAATAATGCTAATATATGTTAATATGAAATAAAAGTAATAAGATTGATACGCAATTTGTTTTCGCGCCATATCCGGTTGATACCATCTGCTCCCGCTTTGATAACGTCTGTCGGCAGCGGCGTGCTGCTTAAGATCAGCAAACTGCTTTGTGCTTCAAAATCCTTGAATACCTCGTGGTATTCAGGAAAGTAAATCTTGAGCCACCGTTCGATTCGGTTCTGGATTACCACCAGTTCCCGAACGATACGCTCCCGGCAGTTCATGGCGATACGCAGCTCGGCATATATCCCTTCACGAATGTACTGAACGTTATATCTGCCGTCGATGACCAGCTTTGAGATGGTCTTTGGGTCCTTGCTGTCCGTCTTGCTCGGATGGTTATCGTCCAGTTCCTTGCACTGCTTGACGTGATATGGATTGACCAGAACGAGCCGGATATCGTGATCCTTAAGGTATGATGCCAAGCTGAACCAGTAATGACCTGTGGGCTCAGCGCCTACCATGACGCTGCTCTTTGCGGTCTTTCCGGCCAGGGTTTCTATCCATGCATGAAACTGGCCGAACCCTTCTCCGTTGTTAGCGAATCGAAATACCTTTCCGAGTTCTATGCCTCGCCAGTTAAAGGCTCTGGCATAGTGCATCTCGATGCCGATGTCCACTCCGATGACGAGTGTTTCGTTTGTGACTTGATTTAGCTTCTCATTCTGGGTAAAATTCATCTTGACGACCTCCGTTGTTTTTGAGTTGGATTCCACCCGCCTAGGTTTCATCCTCTCAAATCCTAACGTGAGGTTGTCTCTTTTTCAAATCCCCGTTTTACCCCTTACAGGAATGCTCCTTTGGGTTGAACCCTAATATAGAAGTTAAATGGTCACATTATGGAAGCGCACTAAAAAATAATTACGGGAAAATACCACATTGTATGACACCTAATCAACTGAAAGATTATTATGCGCAATCATTATCTTTGCTCTGTAGTTTGAAATCTGCTACGATTTACTATACACTTACTGAGAATAATTCTATAGGTAAAGTTAATGAGATAAAGTTTTTGAAAATGCATTTGCAAAATGTATACCAAAGAGTACAGACAACTGTAGCAGAAAAAAATGGTTTTGCTATTGTTGTTGCTGATGATTTAAATAACAAAACAAAGGCGCTCAAGGAGGCGGTTTATGAATTGACATTATCAGGGGATTACGTACAGTACACAAATATCAAAAAGGGTTTATATATTGACTTCTCTGACCAATGTCACGGATTACAAATCGCTGATATTTGCGCTGGAATTTTTACAGCCTCTCTAAAATATGAAAGCACACCAACTGGGGAAAAACATAAGTATGAGTGTGGTCATAAATTATTTTTTACCTATGCTTATAAAAAGACTAGGAACCACTCTTTTAATGCACCTTATTATGAATACCTTTCCATCCTGCAAGCGAAGGATGCGGCGCAAGGGCAGGACAGCAGCGGCTTTGATTACCCGAAACTTCTTGAAAACGTGCGCTCCGTCATTGCCGCAAATCATTCTCAGGAGCTTTCTTCGGCATTGGGAAGTGCCGCCGCCGCACAAACCCTGAAAATGCTGATTCTTAAGTATTGCGTTCATGCGTTCAGGAGTTGGCTGTAAGCGCCTTTGATACTGCGTCGCTCCTTGAGAAAATCTATCAGGACATGGCCGGGCTTGGTGTCCTCACGAACTATCTTTACAACCCTGAGGTAGAAGAGATCAACATAAATGGCTACAACGTGATCGAGGTTAGCGGACATCCAGTATTACGCTCAGACGGCAATCAGCGACGAAAAGAAACTGTACGACAGGCTTTTATCCTTCTCCGGGAATGAATGTAAAAATGAAAAAGCCGCGCAGGAAAAAGCCCTGCGCGACGCGGCAAATCGTATTTCGTTTATTCAGGACGCCAGTAAGCGGTTGTTCGAGGAAAAAATCACGGGCAACGTGCCGGATAGCCTGTTCAAGAATATGCTTTCCGATTACGAGCGGGAGATAAACGCGCTGGAGGAAAAAACCGAGAACATCAGGCGGCAGCTTCAAGATCAGGAAAGCAGCGAGGTCAACGTTCAGAAATGGATGGGACTGATTAAGGACTGCGTTTCCATTGACAGGCTCGACAGAGCCACGGCGTTTCAGCTCATTGACAACGTGGCCGTTCATGAGCAAATGGACAAAAACGGCCGAAAAAACCAGAGCATTCAAGTAAAATATAATTTTGTGGGATGTTTAAGCTAACCCATCCCCAAGTTCTCTATAAAAGCATTATGAGCCATACCTAAAAAGGCACGGCTCATAATGGATTGGCGGAGAAGGAGGGATTTGAACCCTCGCTACGCTCATCACGTACTACTCCCTTAGCAGGGGAGCCCCTTCGGCCA
>JAAYCZ010000061.1 GCA_012729495.1 Syntrophomonadaceae bacterium
CCCAAGGCAGCCAGTTTACGAAAAACGGTCATACCGCGCTGGACAGTCTACTGGGCTATTATGTTGCCGGCGGGGGATTTAAACATGATGCCTCGGCAAGCGGCCCTGATATCATGGGAACAGAACAGGGTTTTTATGCCTTGACGGCCTATCAACGTTTTCTCAACCGGCAGAACAGTTTTTATGATATGTCTGATGAGAAGTCATTGACGGAGGGAGGAACGCCGCAGAGCAGCTTGGGGCTGGCGGGCAAAAATGCTGATGTCAGAGCAGCCAAGCTAACCCAAAACGGCCGTATCTTTGACGATATTCAGGGACTGGAGACGCAGACGGCCATCGAAGCGCTGGCCGCCCGCGGGATTATCAATGGTCTGGGCAACAATATTTTTGCGCCGGACCGGAATATGACCAGAGCCGAGTTTGCAGCAATTGTGGTCAGAGCTTTGGGACTGACTCCGGTTGATGAAAGGGTATTTACCGATGTGGCTGGGAACAGCTGGTACTCGGCCTATGTCGCAACTGCCTATAAGTATGGAATTGTATCCGGAACGTCGGCGGTCACCTTCACCCCGGATGCGACGATTACCCACGAAGAAGCAGCGGTGATGACCGCCCGTGCAGCGGGGCTATGTGGTCTGGATAGCGCCATGACGATTACAGAAATCCAGGCCGAGCTGAGCCGTTTTGCTGATACCAAGGACTGCTCCGCTTGGAGCAGAGCATCGTTGGCCTTTGGTTACCGCCAAGGTATCCTGACGGCGATTGATTTTAAAATAAAACCTGGAAGCGCCATAAGCCGGGCAGAAATAGCAGATATGCTGTACCGATTGCTGGTGAAGGCAGAATTGATTTAAAGAAAGCGGATGAAACAAATGCGTCCCAAATATATTAATACGATTATTCTTATCGGAGCGGTATTGTGTTTGCTGACAGTTGCTTTTTTCTGGGGTGACAGCCCTGAAAAAAGCAGTGAGGCCGGTAGGGTTCAATCATCGCAAGCGGTTGCCGGCAGCAACGATAAAAAAGCTTCGGTTCCTGAAAAAACTGCGGTTTCGAAACTGCAGAAGGCTGGAAACACATCCGTTGCTGAAGCAACAGATCAGGCGCAGACTGCAGTGGGGCAGGATTCGTCCCGGGCAGCTGGAGCCGGGAAAGATACTGCCGCTCTTGCCAATACTTGTACTTTGGCGGTAAAATGTACAACCATTCTGGACCATATGGACAAGTTTGACAACCGCAAGCTACAGGTTCTGCCGCCGGACGGGGTTATCTTTCCCGGCACCACGGTTGCTTTTCTTCAGGGTGAGTCGGCCTTTGATGTGCTGCAGCGGGAAATGAAAAAAGCCGGCCTCCACTTGGAATTTACCTCGGTGCCGCTCTATAAATCCAATTATATCGAGGGTATAGGCAACATATATGAACTGGACTGCGGGGAGCTTTCCGGTTGGGTTTATAGAGTCAACGGATTGGTTCCCGGCTATGGTTGCAATCTCTACGAACTGAAAGACGGCGATGTCGTTGAATTTGTCTATACCTGTAATCTGGGCCGCGATGTAGGCGGCAACAATTTTCAGGGGGAATAACCATGTCGGATGCTTTTTCTAACCGTCACCCGCTGATCAATTTTTCGTATTTCGTGCTGGTCATATTATTTTCCATGTTTCTGATGGATCCGGCCTGCCTGGTGATTTCACTGCTGTGCGCATTTATTTATTCGCTGTACCTGAAGGGAAAAAAGGCCTTGAAGTTTTTTGGGCTGGGAATGTTGCCGCTGTTGCTGGTCACGGCGTTGCTCAATCCGCTTTTTAATCACGCGGGTGTGACCATCCTTTTTTATTTACCCGGCGGCAATCCGGTTACGATGGAATCGATCGTCTATGGTTTGGCTGCAGCTACTATGTTCGTGACCGTCATCATTTGGTTTTCCTGCTTTAATGCAGTTATGACTTCTGATAAATTTATTTATTTGTTCGGAAAAATCTTGCCCGCGCTGTCCCTGATTCTGGCCATGGTCCTGCGCTTTGTGCCGCGTATAAAGGCCCAGGGGAGAATGATTGCCAATGCACAGAAATGCGTGGGGCGTGATGCGGCTAGCGGCAATATCGCTGATCGGGCCCGCGCCATCGTCAGGATGACTTCGATCATGACTACCTGGGCGCTGGAGTCATCCATTGATACGGCTGACAGTATGAAAGCACGGGGCTATGGTCTGCCCGGACGTACTGCTTTTTCTATATACTGCTTTAACTATCGCGACGGATTTATTCTTACGATTATATTTTTGTTGGCGGGGCTGGTTCTGACCGGACTTATAACCGGGGCAACTGCGGCGGATTATTTTCCTGCCCTTAGGATAGCCGCCTTCACTCCCCTGAAACTACTGTTTCTGACGGCATATGCCGGGTTGGGGCTGCTGCCGGTAATCATTAACGGATGGGAGGATCTGAGATGGAAACATATACAATCAGCGGTCTGAGCTTCACTTATCCGCTGAAACAGGAACCTGCTCTGGATAATATTCACCTCACCATTCAGGCCGGCGAGTTTATTGTGCTCTGCGGCCGGTCAGGATGCGGCAAAACCACGCTGCTGCGCCATTTAAAAACAGTACTGACCCCGCATGGCAAGAGAAACGGCCATATCCTGTTCGCAGGCACTCCGCTTGATGAAGTTGATCTGCGTACCCAGGCGCAGGACATTGGTTTTGTCATGCAGAGTTCCGACAGCCAGATCGTTACCGATAAAGTCTGGCATGAACTGGCCTTCGGCCTTGAAAGTCTGGGCTTGGAAACCGCTGAGATTCGCCTGCGGGTAGCGGAAATGGCTAATTATTTCGGCATCCAGAATTGGTTTTACCGTAATGTCAGCGAGCTTTCGGGCGGACAAAAACAGTTGCTGAATTTGGCATCGATCATGGCTATGCAGCCGGCGGTACTAATCCTGGATGAACCCACCAGCCAGTTGGATCCGATTGCCGCGGCTGATTTTTTAGCTACAGTTGCGAAGGTAAACCGGGAACTGGGCATCACCATAATAATGACCGAACAGCGGCTGGAAGAAGCTTTTCCCCTGGCCGACCGGGTATTGGTGATGGACCAGGGACGCATAATAAGTGACGCTCCTCCCCGGGAGACAGGCGAGAAACTATGGGAATGGCAACATGATATGTTCATGGCCATGCCGGCACCGGTAAGAATTTATGCCGAGGCGGGAAGCGGCCCAACTTGTCCGGTAACAGTGCGTGAGGGGCGCAAATGGCTTAATTCTTTGCGCTTGGCCAAGGAACCGCCGCTGGGGATAAAAGCTGTGGTCCAGTCTTCGCTTAAACGCGCAGATGACTTATCTGCAGTTGAATTAAAGGATGTTTGGTTTAAATATGGAAGAAACCGTCCCGATGTGATAAAAGGACTGTCCCTGCGGATAGGAAAAGGGGAATTATATAGCATCGTGGGCGGCAACGGCTCCGGCAAAACTACGGTACTTAATCTGATTGCCGGCATTTTAAAAGCCTATTACGGCAAAGTGCTTGTATCCGGCCAGACTTTGGCCTCTGCCCATCGCCGCAATCAAAATGAATCCAGAATCGCTGCACTGCCGCAGAATCCACAATCGCTTTTTGTGAAGAAAACAGTGGAACTGGATCTTTTGGAAATGATGGACGGGCAAAAGTATGCAGAGCAGCAGCTAAGGCAAAAGGTCAATGCGGTGGCCGAATTGGTGGAGATTACCGACCTGCTTGCCATGCATCCCTACGATTTGTCCTGCGGCGAACAGCAGCGGGCAGCGTTGGCCAAAGTGCTGTTAAAGGAGCCGCAGATATTGCTGCTGGATGAACCTACCAAAGGGCTTGACAGTCATTTTAAGGTTAAATTGGCCGAAATTCTGAAAAAGCTTCGCGAGGAAGGGGTCACCATCATAATGGTGTTACACGATATAGAATTTTGTGCGCGGTATGCAGACCGCTGTGCCTTGCTTTTTGATGGTACAATCGTAACCGAGAATAGCGCGCGGGATTTTTTCGCCGGCAACAGCTTCTATACCACCGCAGCCAACCGAATGGCGCGGCATATATTTCCCCAGGCCGTAACGGCAGAGGATGTGATTGAAAAATGCAGGCTCAATTTAATAAATCAGGACGACTGCCTGGTGGCGGCGGCGATGGGTACAAGCCCGCTAAGCCGCGAATCAGGCTCCCGGCGCGTACAATCGTTGCGGCAGCAATAATTGTGCTGGTTGTACCGGCTCTTATTGCTTTGGGGATGGCGGTTCTGGGAGACAGAAAATACTATTTTATCAGTCTCCTGATAATTCTTTGCGCCCTGCTGCCTTTCGTGATGATTTTTGAACAGCGCCGTCCCCAGGCCAGAGAAATCGTCATCATAGCCATATTAGCCGCCATTGCGGTGGCCGGACGCTCGGTTGCATTTATGTTGCCGGAATTCAAACCGGTCATCGCCCTGGTCATAATAACCGGCGTATGTTTCGGTGGAGAAGCGGGATTTCTTGTCGGCGCGGTCACCGGCTTCGTATCCAACTTTTTTTTCGGACAAGGCCCTTGGACTCCGTGGCAGATGTTCAGCTTCGGAATCATCGGCTTTCTGGCCGGCTTATTGTTCGCCCGGGGGCTGTTGCAGCCGAAAAAAACAGCTCTTTGTGTATTTGGTGCTATTTCCGCATTTTTTATCTACGGCGGCATTATGGATACGGCCAGTGTATTGATTTTTCAGGGGCATTTCAACTGGGGGCTGCTGTTGGCATCGTATGCGGCTGGATTGGGGTTTAATGCTATACATGCTTTATCAACGGTGGTATTTCTTTTGCTGCTTTCCGGTCCGATGATCGAGAAACTGGAAAGGATTAAAATTAAATACGGTCTGATAAAACCAAAACTATAAATCAACGGAGGCTGCGTTTCATAACTAAACGAAATATTGTGATTTTAAGAGACATTGAAAGAAAATGAAGATTGTTAAGGGAGGAGAGGAAGTTTGAAAAGAAAGCTGAAGCAATTAATTTTGCTGCCGGTATTGGTAATGATATTCAGCCTGGCAGCGGCTGGAGGGACGGTTGACAAGGCAGCGGCGGCAGATCAGGTTACAGTGCAGATTGTAGGATCTAATAGCATCATTCTGGACGATTACGCTTTGGATATGGGCACGTTAACGGATGCCCAGCAGACCAACGATCTGACTCCGGATGACGGTGACAAGACTCCCAATGCGCTGGACGCTGTCCTCTATGCCACGCTGCAAAAAGGTTATGACAGCAGCAGCTATGGCATTTCTTACTATACTGATTACAAATCTTATTTTATTAGTAAACTTGCCGATGTTGAGGCAAATCATCCTGACTACTGGGGTACGCTGGCAGTAAGCGCTTCCGGAGGATATGACGGTGACGCCCTAAATATGCATACATTGACATCGGGGGATACATATATTGTGTATTTTGATGCAAACACTGATGTCGGCGCCAATTACGGCAATCAGTCCTACGCTTCGTTCCGACAGAAGTCCGTTGCCGGGAACGCCGGCGCAACGATAAATGTTGCGCTGATTACCACCGGCTATGATGATAATTGGAATACAGTGGCATCATCTCTGGCCGGAGCAACAGTTTATGCTGACGGTCCCGGCTTGAGTGACGGAACGGCGGTGGCAGTAACCGATAATAACGGCCAGGCCTACATAAAATTCGCTGCCGCGGGTACGTATATCTTAACCTTGTCCTCGGATTATTACACTTACACCCGGTGTGCGGTGAATGTTGCCGGCAGCAACGTAACATTATATGAGGCAAGTATCAATGTTACCGACGGAACAAGCAATCTATCCCAAGCCGTAATGAATTTAACGGATGCGTCCGGCCTGTCCTGCTCCCCTTGCAGCATCAGCGCCGGGTCTTATGCTTACCGGCTTACGGCAGGCACATATGACTATACCGCCGGTGCCGACGGTTATGAATCCCGCAGCGGTACTATTACCGTCAGCAGTGATACATCTCAAAATATAAATTTGATCGCTAAAGAAACATATCTCGTCACGATTACCATCGCAGCAAACGAACCCGAAACAAGTGTGCTTATCCGTAACGGCAGCGGCGATAAACAGATATGCGTTTCCGCAGCCGGTGGAGTTTTCCAATATTACCTGTCTGACGGAAACTATACCTATACAGTCTGCCGGGATGGCTATCATAGCTCTTTCGGTAGCTTTACAGTTAACGGCGCAGTCAAAAATCTGGAAGTTCCCGCCTTGACCGACGCAGCGGCGGGAAGTGCCGAATGGCCGGCCTGGCGAAAGTCCAACGATAATATAGCGGTTACTGCCAGTCTGACCGCGCAGGGAGCCTGGCAGGCGGAAGAAAAATGGGCGGTATCCTTGGGCGAGTTAGGTGCCTGGGGAACGCTTTCAGCCTCCAACATTATTATTTACGATGGTTATCTATATGCAGCTACTGAACACGGTTTGAGCAAAATCGACGGTAGTACCGGGCAACTGCTGAAAACTGCTTCCTTGTCTGCTAATGCCAGCTATGTAAGTCAGATCGCTTATGGTGGCGGCAAGGTGTTTGTTACTACCGCCGCCGGGGTAGACGCTTTCGATGCTCTTACCATGGAGAAGGTTTGGTTCTGCAACGATTTCGATACCTTTGGCAGTGCCTATATGTGTACCACCCCGTTGTTGTATGATAACGGTACCGTCTACGTCGGTAGTTACGGCTGCAGCACTTATAACAGCCTCGGCACTTACGGCGGCTATTCCGCTATTGATGCCAGTAACGGACAAATCAAGTGGAATTTTTGGGGTGAAAAAGATAAAGATAATACCAATACCGTCTGCTATGGGGCAGGGGCGGTAATAGAAGGCAACTATCTGGTTTTTGGCAGCGATGACGAATATCTGCGGGCGATTGATCTGAGAGATGTTGGTACCAATACATACCACAGTTTACTGGCTGCCCCGCTCAAACTAAAAGTCGACGGCGGAATCCGTTCCTCCGTTGCCAGTGCCGGCGGTTACCTTTATTTCACTGCCAAGAGTGGCTATGTATATAAAGTCTCCCTGAGTGGTGCACCGGTGGCTTTGCAGCTTGAGCAGTCTGCCCAATTTACTGCTACCGCCAGTACCAGTACCCCTCTGATATACAACGGCAGGGTCTACGTCGGTGCCAATGACGGTATTTATGTTCTGGATGCCGATGATTTGTCAGAAATATCGCGTTATACTACCAGTGCGCCCATACAGTCCTCGGCGCTGCTGACCTCCGCTTATGGGGGAGAAGCGGTCGCCTATTTCACCGTAAACTCCGCTCAGAGTGAAATCATTGTGCTGACAGACGATGGCACGGAGATTAATTATGATACCTTATATGTACCTTTGCACAGCCAGTACTGCCTCAACAGCCTGGTGGCGGACAGCGGAGGCGTTATATACTACAGCAATGATTCCGGGTATGTATTTGCCGTTAAAAACAATCTCCGGCCGCAAGCAGGCTTGACTGCAGTGATTATAAATGTTTCTCCGGCGGTAATCCAATCAGGCACCTCCACCATCTATCCCGCCATTACTGTAAAAGACAGCAGCGGTACGGAAGTATCTACGCTGGTTCCCGGTGTATACTATCTGCCGGTCGGTGATTACAGCTATTCAATTAGTCTCAGCAGTTACCGTACCGCTGCAGGTACGTTTACGATTACAGACCAGGATGTGACTGCCGGCAGTAAGAATATTGCGGTGGTACTAACCCAGGACAACGGCGGAGGATCCGTCCCTGCCACACTGACGGTAACATTTATTTTGCAGGATGTGGCTGACGCTTTCAGCAAGACCATGACTGTAAACAGCGGCGCCAGCGTTTACAATGTTTTTGTCAAAGCAATGAATACCGCGGGAGTAAGTTATACTTTAAATGACGGATATGTGAAGACTATCGATGGATTATCCGAAGGCGATAAGGGCAATAATTCCGGCTGGATGTTTAAAGTCAACGGCAGCCATCCCCAAGTGGGAATTGCCAATTATTATGTAGAATCAGGTGATGAGATTATCTTCCACTTTGCGACCGACTATACCCAGGAAGAGGATGGGCAGAACTGGTCGTCCGGAAGCAGTAATGATTCCAAGACCGAAGACAATGATCCCAAGATCGAAGAAAAAGGCGCAGGTAACGCGCAAACATCGGCTGCGTTCAACGATGTAAGCGAAAACGCCTGGTATTTTGCAGCGGTTAACTTCGTAAATGAGCGCGGACTGTTCGTAGGCAGCAGCACCAATGTTTTTGCACCGGACAGATTGATGACACGCGCCATGTTTGTGATGGTGCTGGCCAGATTGAGCGAAACCGATCTCAGCACCTTTAGCAGCCCCGCTGCCGATACTCAGAACGATGCATGGTATGCAGCGGCGGTGGCCTGGTCGGCCTCCAACGGCATTATTAAAGGACTGGGGGATGGGCGCTTCGGGCCGGATGAAGAGATCACCCGCGAGCAGATGTGCGTTCTGCTGATCAGATACTGCAGCCTGGCAGGTATCCAACTGCCGGCGGCGGCAGTTGTCGGTACCTTTAATGATGACAGTGCCATCAGCGGGTGGTCGCGGGAATCTGTAAATATGGCGCGGCAGTTGGGCTTGATCGAAGGAAAGGAAGGTAACCTTTTCGAACCGCGGGGATTGCTTACCCGGGCAGAGGCAGCCACCGTTTTCATGCGTTTCGCACAGAAATTCATACCATAATACCCAGCGGCCAATCAGTATTGATTGATACAAAAAGGGCCGGCTGACTGCTTAAGTCAACCGGCCCTTTAAAAATATCCGTTTAGCCCAGTGCTTCTTCGCAAATATCAATCGCTGTCGTATCACCGGCAGCGAAGGCTTTTCTGATACTGAAAATATCCGGCAGCACGTTCAACACATAGAATCGGGCGCTGGCTACTTTGCCTTTGTAGAAATTAGCATCAAAGTGGTCTTCGCCCAGTTCATCCAGTTTGCTTGCCGCCAGCAGCCCCTGATCCATGATCAGTGTCGCACAGTAAATCATAGCGGTGGCATGCAGGATACGGGTGGAAAACAGGGGCCCCATGGAAACCTTGCCCTGTGCGGAGTATTCGCTCAGCAATCCCAGAATCGCCTGGTAGTCAGCCAGCGCTTCCGCCAGCATGGAAAATTCACGCTTAAATTCGGCCTTATTTTTATTTTCATCAATAAAGCTGTGGATATCCTGCAGCAGGTTGACCAGTAATTTGCCTTTGCCCATCGTAAATTTGCGGCTTACCAGATCTATGGATTGAATATAATTGGTGCCTTCCCAGATGGAGAAAATTTTGCAGTCGCGGGCCAGCTGGGCGCAGGGATATTCCTCGGTAAAGCCGTAACCGCCATAAATCTGGATCGCTTCAGCGATAAGCGGCCAGGCCATATCAGATACGTAGGCCTTGCACAGCGGATTGCTGAGCTGGAACCTGCCGTCGGCAAAAGCTCTTTCTTCCGGATCGGGACTGTCATTGGACAGATCCATATAATAAAAAGTTTTGGTGATCAATGCCCGCATTGCCTCTATACAGGATTTTTGCCGCAGCAGCATGCGGCGCACGTCTTCGTGTTCAACGATCCTTACCCGCGGGCCTTTGGGATCGGTGATTTTGGTTCCCTGGACCCTTTCGCGGGCGTATGCCAGGGCGTTATAATAGGCCTCGGCACTTGTTCCCAGTGCCATCAGACCGGTAACCAGCCTTTCCTCGTTCATCATTTTGAACATCTGGGACATGCCCTGGCCTTTGCCATCCTCGCCAGGGGGATCGCCGAAGATAATACCATAACAGGCATCATTTTCTCCGTAGGACATGGTACAGGTGGCGGAGCCTTTAAGACCCAGTTTGTGTTCGATACCGACGGTGGTGACGTCATTGCTGTCGCCCAAAGAACCATCCTCATTGACCCAGATTTTAGGCACGATAAAGAGGGACAAGCCGGCGGTTCCCGCACGCGCTCCCTCTACTCGGGCCAGAACCAGATGGATAAAGTTCTCTGCGATATCGTTGTCGGCGGAAGTAATAAATATTTTGGTGCCCTTGATTTTATAAATGCCGGGTTTATCAGTGGGGAAAGCTTTGGTGATCGTATTGCCCACCTCGGATCCAGCCGCCGGTTCAGTCAGGTTCATGGTTCCGGCCCACTCGCCGGTGTACATTTTGGGGATGAAGCGTTCTTTAATCTCCGGGGTGCCGAATTCCTGAATGACCCCGATGGCACCGTCGGTGGCACTCCAGTAGGTGAAAAGCGCCGCGCTGGCGGCAATGATCATTTCACTCAGCGGAGCACTCATGCAGCGGGGCAGATGTCCTTCCACCTCACGATCCGCGAACTGCGGGCCAAATCCGGCCGAGGTGACGGTGTGATAGGCAGCTTTGATTGATTCCGGAATGATAACTTTACCATCAATGAACTGAGCGCCGATTTTGTCGCAGTCTTCATTAACGGGTGCGATCTGATCACGACACATTTTATAGACCACATCCACGAAAGCATCGACGTCATCCTTGCTGTAGTAATCACGGTATGGTTCGAAACTCAGCAGTTTGTCCAGATCCAGCCATTCCTTGAGGATGAATTTGATATCCCGGGTGTCGTAAAGAAAATTGGTTGCCGGCAATTCGAAAATCCCCCTTAATATAAAATTTTTGAATTAAGACTTTTGCATAAAAACTTTTGCCGCAAATCGGTTCGATATATTGTTGTTTTAAGGAATAAGGGCTTTAGTATATTTTACTTTAAAATAATCTTAAATGCATTTTTGAAACAAATAAAAGTCCTAATTAAACAAATATAAGCTAAGTTAATATTAATTTTTAAGGAATAAATCATTTTCTTAACAGTCAGGGGATGAATTGTTTATATGGTATAATTTTAGGAATGAACAAGGCAACAA
>JAAYCZ010000062.1 GCA_012729495.1 Syntrophomonadaceae bacterium
AGTGGCGGAGAGAGTGGGATTCGAACCCACGGAACCATCACTGGTTCACTCGATTTCGAGTCGAGCGCCTTCAACCGGACTCAGCCATCTCTCCTCAAATCCCGGCATATTTACTTTTTTCGCAAGAGTCGGTGTTATTGTGGCAACGAAACCCAAATTCTGTCTACTCGACCAGGCAAACACTTTTTCTGGTTAACTATTTTCTTAAATCGGTAAAGAATTCTTTTAAAAGCTTGCTGCTTTCCTCTTCCAATATTCCGCCCCGAACCTCCACCTGGTGGTTCAGCCCCGGATAACGAACCAGATCGATGACTGACCCGGCTGCTCCGGCTTTGGGGTCGCGGCTGGCATACACTAACCGTTTGAGTCTGGTGTTTATCATCGCCCCGGCACACATGGAACAGGGTTCGAGGCTGCAGTACATGGTGGCCTGCTGTAAACGCCAGCTGCCCAGATACCTGGCTGCCCTGGCCATGGCCAGCATCTCTGCATGGGCGGTGGCATCCTGCCGGGCTTCTTTTTCGTTGTGTGCCCAGGCGATCACTTCATCATCCTGAACCACCACTGCACCCACCGGGATCTCTCCCTGTAAAGCACCTTGCCGGGCCAGCAGCAGCGCCAGCTGCATATATAATTCATCCCTAATCATATCGGGACTCACCGCCAATGGTGCGCCCGAAGGGAGTCGAACCCCTGGCACACGGTTTAGGAAACCGTTGCTCTATCCTCTGAGCTACGGGCGCTCGATCGTTTTGAGAAAGACCTGTGCCTTTTCTACAGTAAAATGGAAAGCACTTTGCTTTCCTTCAGTTTAATTGCTGATTTATAATATGGCGCGCCCGGAGGGATTCGAACCCCCGACCTCCAGGTTCGTAGCCTGTCACTCTATCCAGCTGAGCTACGGGCGCTGGTATTTAAAAACGTATCAGCAATTGTAAATGGCGGAGAGGGTGGGATTTGAACCCACGAAGCAGTTTCAAGCCGCTTACTCGCTTAGCAGGCGAGCGCCTTCGGCCACTCGGCCACCTCTCCATTAATTATTATGGCGGAGGAGGTAGGATTCGAACCCACGGAGCCGTGAAGCTCAACGGTTTTCAAGACCGCCTCCTTAAACCACTCGGACACTCCTCCACTGAGAAGGATGCGTTTTTCGCATACTCTTGCCCAATGCAAATGAAAGTATATCACAGCCGATCCCCGCTTGTCAACCGGTTGTGATCTAGCTTTATAGATGGTTTACCGCCAGGTTTTAGCGCTATTCGTTGTTATTTTTTTATGACTTCCAGGCCGCCCATATAGGGCCGTAAAATCTTCGGGACCACCACGGAACCGTCTTGCTGCTGATAATTTTCCATAATGGCGGCGACGGTTCGGCCGATGGCTACGCCGGAACCGTTCAGGGTATGGGCATATCTTACTTTGCCGCCGTCGGCGGGACGGTAGCGGATGTTGGCCCGCCGCGCCTGAAAGTCTTCGCAGTTGGAGCAGGAGGATATCTCCTTGTACTCGTTGTAGCTGGGCATCCACACTTCCAAATCATAGGTCTTGGCAGAGGAGAATCCCATATCACCGGTGCTGAGCAGCACGGCCCGGTAAGGCAGTTCCAGCAGCTGCAGCACTTTTTCCGCATCGGCGGTGAGCTTTTCCAGTTCTTCATAGGAGCTTTCCGCATCAACGATCTTGACCAGTTCCACTTTGTTGAACTGGTGCTGGCGAATGATACCGCGGGTGTCGCGCCCGTGGGAGCCGGCTTCGGCGCGGAAACAGGCGGTGTAAGCGGTTAAATAAAACGGCAGCTCGCGTCCGTCGATAATCTCTTCCCGATACAGATTGGTCAGCGGCACCTCAGCGGTAGGCACCATATACATTTCCCGGCCTTCTATTTTGAACATATCCTCGGCAAATTTGGGCAGCTGTCCGGTGCCCAGCATGCACTCGGCATTGACCATAAACGGGGGGAATATTTCCCGATACCCGTTTTGCATGGTGTGGGTGTCGAGGTAAAAATTTATGACCGCTCTTTCCAGTCGGGCGCCCATGCCTTTGTAAACGGTGAATCTGGCCCCGGATAGTTTGGCAGCGCGTTCAAAATCCAGGATATCCAGACCAGGGCCGATGTCCCAATGGGCCTGGGGTTCAAAATCAAAATGGCGTGGTTCTCCCCAGCGTCTGACTTCGATATTGCTGTGCTCGTCTTCCCCCACCGGTACGCTTTCATGGGGAAGGTTGGGGATGTTGAGCAGGATTTTGTCCAAATCCGCCTCAACCAGCTTGATTTTATCATCCAGTTCTTTAATTTCCTGGCTGACCGAGCGCACTTTTTCCATCAGTTCATCGGCATTTCGGCCTTGTTTTTTGAGTTCCCCTACTTCCTGGGAGGTTTTGTTGCGATAGTTTTTTCCCGCTTCCACCTGGGTCAGCAGTTTGCGCCGTTCTTCGTCCAGGCGCAGAAAGTTGTCCAGCGCGCCGGGCATATTGCGGTTGCGCAGGGCTTGTTCCACTTTCTCATGATTGGCTCTGATCATTTTCGCATCCAGCATAATAAATCTCCTTCCGGCCCACCTTGCTGCATTTAAAAATGCAACAGCTTGGGCGTGCCTAACAGGCCTTTGATTTGGGCCAGCTTCTGGATCGTCTCTTCTTCGACCTTGTTGTCAACATTAAGGATCATGATGGCGGTTTCGCCTTTGGTCTTACGTGCTACCCGCATGGAGGCGATATTTACTCCGGCCTCGCCCATGGCCATGGTCAGCGGTCCGATAACGCCGGGGCGATCTTCGTTCTGCAGCATAAGCACATAGCCTTCCAGTTCGGCCTCCATCTCATAACCATCGATTTCCACCAGCAGCGGATTGCGGGCCCGGGAAATAGTGCCGCAGATTTCCATCTCATGCTTGGGACTGAAGAATTTAATGGTAATGACATTTTTATATCTTCTCGTACTTTGATCCTCTTTGGATTCATAAATTTTAATACCGCGTTCCTCCGCCATCAAGCGGGCATTGACATAATTAACTTTCCCCCATAAAACCGGTTCCAGCAAACCTTTCAGGAAGCCGATGGTCAAAATTTCGGTTTCGTTGATGGTGATGGGACCGCTGTAGGTTATTTCTATCCGGTTGATGGGCGATTTATACATCTGATAATAGATGTTACCCATCTTCTCCGCCAGGGTGATATAAGGGCGCAGATAATTCAGCTCATCACTAAGCATGGAGGGCAGGTTGACTACATTGGGAACGATGTCTCCTTCGAGAGCCAGCAGCACTTGTTCAGCGATGTTTTCACCGACGCGTTTTTGGGCTTCAAACGTATCCGCACCCAGATGCGGGGTGCATACTACCCGGGAAAATTCAAACAGGGGATTTCCTACTGCGGGTTCTTTTTCAAATACGTCCAGGCCCACGCTGGTGACTTTGCCTGATTTTAATCCTTCCAGCAATGCGGCTTCTTTTATGATCCCGCCGCGGGCGCAGTTGACCAGCCTTACTCCGTTTTTGGCAAGGGCAAGGGCTTTCTCATCGATCATATGGGATGTCTCCTCGGTCTTGGGCGTATGCACGGTAATGATGTCGGCTTCCTTCACCAAGTCTTCGAGACATTCTTTCTTTTCGGCACCAAATCTTTCAAACCGTTCATCGGCGATATAGGGGTCATAGGCGATGACCTTCATGTTAAAGGCTTTGAGCCGGGTGGCAACCATGGAGCCGATTCTGCCCAGGCCTACGATACCGACGGTCTTTCCATACAGCTCGGAGCCGCGGAAAGGTTTCCTGTCCCAGGTGCCTCCTTTAAGTACGTCATTGGCCCAGGCAGTATTGCGCACCGATGACAGCAGCAGGCTGATGGTCTGTTCGGCAGCGGATATGGTATTGCTGTCCGGGGTATTGGCGACAATTATGCCGTAACGGGTGCAGACATCGACATCGATATTGTCAATGCCGTTGCCGGCCCGACCTACTACCTTCAGGCGGGTGGCACGCTGAATCAGTTCTTCGTTTACCTGGGTAATACTTCTTACAATCAGAGCATCATATTGATCAATGATGGACAGCAATTCTTCCCGGGATATGCCGTCTCTGAAATCTACCTCGGCTTTTTCCCTGAGAATGGCCAATCCTTCTTCGGCAATCCTTTCACTTACGATGATTTTCTTTTTTTCCACTACAAATTCTCCTTTCAAGCATTGCTTACTGCTTGTGCATATTTAGTATGGCTTTTTGGGCTATTTTCAGTCCGGCCCCCATGTCCAGTGAGAAATCAAAATGGTCCAGGGTTATTTCCAGCGCAGCCAGCACGGCCAATAGATCGAGCTCGCGAATATAACCCAGGTGGCCGATGCGGAATATCACATTGTCCAGTTTTTGCTGTCCGCCGGCCAATATGATATTAAACTGATCCAGCATGTACTTGCGGATCGGATTGGCCCCGATTTCCGGCGGTGCGATGACTGACGTTACAGCTGAAGATGCATAACGATCTTCGGTCAGCAGCCTGAGCCCCATCGCTCTTAGGCTGGCACGCACCATATCACGGTAAGCAGTGTGTCTGGCAATGACATTTTCCAGTCCTTCTTCGGCCATGATTTGCAGCGCTTCGCGCAATCCATAATATAACGAAATGGGCGGGGTAAAAGGGGTCTGCCCTTGGCGCAGGTATTTCAATCCTTCGGCCAGATCCCAGTAATATTTCGTATTGGTATTCTTCTGGTAGACCTGGAAAGCTTTATCGCTGAAGGCCATAAAACTCAGCCCGGGTGGAATCATAAACGCTTTTTGCGAGCCGCTGATCACCACGTCCAGCCGCCATTCATCCATTCTCAGGTCAATCGCGGCCAGTCCGCTCACCGCATCAACCATCAGCAAGGCGGGATGATCGCCCATTGCTTCCCGGATGGTTTTAACATCATTGTATGCGCCGGTGGAAGTTTCGTTCTGGGTAATCAGGACGGCTTTGATCCGGTGATCTTTATCCTGCTCCAATCGTTCCCTTATCCTCTGCGAATCAGCTCCGGTCCCCCAGGGAAAATCAATTTTCTCAACTTCTGCTCCGAAGGCTTCAGCGATACTGGCAAAGCGATCGCCAAAAATTCCGATGGAAACGGCCAAAACTTTGTCCCCGGGAGAAATAAAATTCACCACCGCCGCTTCCAGTCCGCCGGTACCTGAGGCGGGATAAATCAACAGATTGGCACTGGTACGATAAATTTGTTTTATGCCGGCAACGACATCCTCCAGGATGGCTTTGAATTCTTCCCCGCGATGATTGATCATGGGCCGGTTCATGGCTCGGGCCACGCGCTCCGGCACCGGGGTCGGACCAGGCAAAAACAAATACGGCTCACCCTTCATGTTCTAATAACCCTCCTTATATAAATAAAACCCCTCATCCCGGTCAGGGACGAGAGGTATTTCCCGCGTTGCCACCCTAGTTGGTACATATGTATGCACCCGCTTAACGGTTATAACGGAACCACCGTGACTGGTTTACAGTCTGCCTCCGGGGTGGATTCAGAAACGGCCTATCCTGGTTCGCAGCATCCACCAGGTCTCTTAGATAGTCCCAAATCTTACTGATCCCTTTCATCGCATTCACATTTATTGAGTTTGGGCTTCATTATATTATAGTAACTGAGCAATTTCAAGCTAATCTGATACTTTTTCCAAAAAATATTCATGTATACAATTATTCTGCGTCAGTTCGGGATGAAATGCCGTCACCAGCAACCGGTCATCTTCGGCCATGACAATTTTGCCGTCATAACTGGCCATGACCTTTGCCCCTCCCCAGACTCTCTCTGCATAGGGAGCGCGAATAAAGACGCCATTTACCCGGCCGATCTTTTCTACCTCCAGCTCGGTCTCAAAGCTGTCGACCTGACGTCCAAAACCATTTCTGACTACAGCTATATTCATCAATTCCAACCGGGGCTGATCCATCCCCACGATTTCCCGGGCCAGCAAAATCATGCCGGCACAGGTTCCCCATATAGCCATCCCCTGTTCGAATTTGCTCCTGATGGCGGTGTCCAGTTGATAGGTCTGCATCAGCTTGCCGATGGTGGTACTTTCGCCGCCGGGGATGATTAAACCGTCAACCTGTTCCAACTCCCGGGCGGTACGTATTTGCAATGCCTGGGCACCACAGCTGGTTAGGGCCTGCTGGTGTTCAATAAAAGCACCTTGTAAAGCCAGGATACCGATTTTTTTACCAGCCACGCTCCTGCATCCTCTCCTCGGGCTTGATGGTATCAATATTGATTCCCACCATGGCTTCGCCCAGATCTCTGGATACTTCAGCCAGGACTGCGGCGTCATTGTAATGTGTGGTGGCGGCTACGATAGCTTTGGCTCTTTTCGCTGGATCTCCGGATTTGAAAACTCCGGAACCGACAAATATGCCATCACACCCGAGCTGCATCATCATGGCTGCATCTGCAGGGGTAGCGATTCCTCCCGCGGCAAAGTTAACCACCGGCAAGGCTTTGAGCCGGGCTGTTTCCAGCACCAGTTCATAGGGAGCCTGCATTTCCTTGGCAGCCGCCATCAATTCCTCAGGTGGCAGATTGCTGATCCAGCGGATTTCATCATTGACCTGGCGGATATGACGCACGGCCTCGATAACGTTACCGGTACCCGGTTCTCCTTTGGTGCGAATCATGGCTGCACCTTCGCCGATTCGACGCAGTGCTTCGCCCAGATTACGTGCTCCGCAGACGAAGGGTACTTTGAAATCATTTTTGTTGACATGATACTTGTCATCTGCCGGGGTCAGGACTTCACTCTCATCAATATAGTCTATGCCCAGAGATTCCAGCACTTGGGCTTCTACGAAATGGCCGATGCGGCATTTGGCCATAACCGGAATCGTAACTGCTTCCATGATTTTTAAGATTATGGTTGGGTCAGCCATACGTGCAATCCCGCCGGCTGCTCTGATATCGGCTGGTACCCTTTCCAGGGCCATGACCGCACAGGCTCCGGCTGCTTCAGCTATTTTCGCCTGCTCTGGGGTGGTGACGTCCATAATTACGCCGCCTTTCAGCATCTGGGCCAGTCCTGATTTTAATTTGAATGTTCCTTTCTCGACCATTTGTAATTCCCTCCAACGATTAAAATTAAGCTTATTCTTCTTTTTCGGTCTTGAAACGTGCTACTGCCGCAATGCTGTCATCCTTGGCTATCCTCATCAGCACCACGCCCCGTGAATACCTCTTTTGGGTTGATATGTCTTCTGTCTCCAGGCGAATAATTTGTCCTTCGCTGGTCAGAATAATAATTTCTTCGTCTTCCTTAACTACTTTGAACCCTACGACGGGGCCATTCTTATTACTTATTTCGATGGCTTTCAAACCTTTGCCACCACGATGCTGGATATTAAATTCCTCCAGTTGTGTCCTTTTGCCATAGCCGTTGAGGGTGACCAGAACCGCTTCGCCATTGGTGCGATATTTATCTACTCCGATGACAAAATCATTTTGCCCCAGATTTATTCCTTTTACGCCTGCAGCCGTTCTGCCCATGGGGCGAACCTGCTTTTCATCAAAGCTGATAGATTGCCCGTAATTGGTGACCAGCATTACCTTGTCATCACCATCTACTCTCAACACTCCGACAAGCTCATCACCTTCGGCCAGATTGATGGCAATTAATCCGGTTTTTCTGATATTACCAAAGCGGTTCAAGGGGACTTTCTTTACTACCCCGCGGCGGGTGACCATCAGCAGATGACGCTGGTCATCAAAAACTTTTACCGCTACCAGGGTGCTGACTTTTTCGTCCGGCCTTAAATCCATAATGTTGATCACTGCCTGTCCCTTGGCCTGACGGGATGCTTCAGGTATATGATAAGCTTTGCTGGAAAAAACCCGTCCCTGATTGGTAAAGAATAGAATATTATTTAATACCCCGGTGACAAGAATGTCAAGGGCAAAATCTTCCGCACGGATATTGGAGCTGATCCCCTTGCCGCCACGCTTTTGGGCTTTGTATGTGTCCAGCGGCTGGCGCTTGATATAGCCCCGGTTGCTTAAAGTGATGACAACCTCATGGTCTTCGATGAAATCTTCCTCATCATATTCAACGTTTTCATAGCTGATCTGGGTACGCCGTTTGTCCCCGTATTTATCTTTGATTTCATCCAGATCCTCTTTGATAATTCCCATCACCCGGGCAGGATTGGCCAGTATATCTTCGAAGTCGGCAATACGCGCCAGCAATTCCCGATATTCATCTTCCAATTTGCTTCTTTCCAAACCGGTCAGCTGTACAAAGCGCATATCCAAAATGGCATTGGCCTGGATCTCGCTCAAGCCAAAACGTTCGATCAGCGCGTTGCGGGCAGTTTCACGGTTCTTGGAAGAACGGATCAGGTTGATGATCTCATCCACGTTGTCGATGGCAATCTGCAGCCCTTCGACAATGTGGCGGCGGGCCTGAGCCAGTTTCAGATCGTGTATGGTACGGCGGGTAATAACGTCCTGACGGTGTTCTACATAATATTTCAGCATGTCTATCAAACTCAGGGTTTTGGGTTCGCCATTGACCAGAGCCAGGTTGTTGATGCCGAAACTATCCTCCATCTGGGTATGTTTAAAAAGATGGTTGATCAGCACATTTACATTAACGTCACGTCTTACCTCAATTACGATCCGCATCCCTACACGGGCGGATTCGTCACGCAGATCAACGATGCCGTCGATCTTCTTGTCCTTGACCAGTTCCGCGATCCTTTCCACCAGTCGGGCTTTATTGACCTGATAAGGAAGTTCGGTAACAATAATGGCGGTTTTGCCATTCTTTCTTTCTTCTATCTCATAACGGGCTCTGATCTTGATGCTTCCCCGCCCGCTTTCATAGGCCCGACGGATGCCATTGGCACCCATAATTCCGGCCGTAGGAAAATCTGGACCGGGCAGCACCTCCATAATCTCATCCAGGCTGACCTCGGGATCGTCGATATATAATTTCAGCGCATCCACTACTTCGGAAAGATTGTGGGGCGGCATATTGGTGGCCATTCCTACCGCTATACCGGAAGTCCCGTTGATCAGCAGATTGGGGATGCGCGCCGGCAGTACCGACGGTTCCTGCCGGGTATCGTCATAGTTGGGGCGCCAGTCAACCGTATCTTTGTCCAGATCCTTTACCATTTCTCCGGCTATTTTGGACATTCTGGATTCGGTATAACGCATGGCCGCAGCCGCATCTCCGTCTACAGAACCAAAATTGCCGTGACCATCAACCAAAGGATAGCGCATGGAAAAATTCTGGGCCAGTTTGACCATGGTCTGATAAATGGCAGCGTCTCCGTGAGGATGGTATTTACCCATTACTTCACCAACGATGGTGGCTGATTTTTTATGGGGTTTGTCATGGGTCATACCCTGATCATACAGCGCATATAAAATACGGCGATGCACCGGTTTTAAACCGTCTCGAACGTCGGGAAGTGCTCTGGATACGATTACGCTCATGGAATATTCCAGGAACGATTTGCGTACTTCTTTTTCGATATCGACCGGGATTATTTTATTAAAAAGGTTTTCCTGTCCCAATTTCTTTATACCCCCCTGGTTTTCAAAACCATGCTTAATTTATTTGCTTAGATATCCAGGTTGCTTACGTATTTGGCATTAGTCTGGATAAATTCCTTGCGCGGTTCCACGTTGTCACCCATCAGGTCGGAAAAGACTTCATCCGCCTGAATGGCATCTTCGATAGTGACCTGCAGTATGACCCGGTTGTCTTCATCCATGGTGGTATGCCACAATTGCTCCGCATCCATTTCCCCCAGGCCTTTGTAGCGCTGAATTGACCATTTCTTGTCGGTCTGGCTCATAAATTTATCGAGCTCGTTGTCGTTGTAGAAATATTGGATTTCATTGCCTCTTTTGACGCCATAAAGCGGTGGCTGGGCAATATAGACATAACCGTGCTCGATCAGTTCCCGCATAAAGCGATAGAAAAAAGTCAGCAGCAGGATTCTGATATGAGATCCGTCGACGTCTGCATCGGTCATGATAAACAATTTATGGTAACGGGCTTTGCTGATGTCAAAGTCTTCGCCGATGCCGGTGCCGATGGCGGTAATCAGGTTGCGGATCTCTTCGCTGGCCAGTATTCGATCAAGGCGTGCTTTTTCAACATTTAAAATTTTTCCCCGCAGCGGCAAAATGGCCTGGGTATTGCGATCCCGGCCCTGTTTGGCGGAGCCGCCGGCGGAATCTCCTTCTACGATAAACAGTTCTGATACCGCCGGGTCCTTGCTGCTGCAATCGGCCAGCTTGCCCGGCAGGGAGGTGGACTCCAGGGCGCTTTTGCGGCGGGTCAGTTCGCGGGCTTTCTTGGCTGCTTCCCGAGCCCGGCGGGCCGATATGGCCTTTTCTATAATTTTTTTGGCATCAGCCGGGTTTTCGTCCAGGAAGTCGTCCAATTTTTCATAGACTACACTATCCACTACCCCGCGCACATAGGTGTTACCAAGTTTGGTCTTGGTTTGGCCTTCAAACTGAGGTTCTCTGACCAGAACCGAGATGATGGCGACAATGCCTTCGCGGATATCCTCACCGGCCAGATTAGTATCATTTTCTTTAAGTAAGTTGCTTTTCTTGGCGTAATCATTAACAACCCGAGTCAGGGCATTTTTGAATCCGACTTCGTGGGTACCGCCCTCCTGAGTGCGAATGTTATTGGCAAATGAATAGATGTTTTCATTGTAGCCGCTGTTATATTGGATGGCTATTTCCACCACCACATCTTCTTTTTTAATATCGAAATAGATTTCTTTTTCATGGATCGGTTCCTTGTTTTTATTAATATAAGCCACAAAATCATGCAGACCATTAGATTTGAATATCCGCTGATACCCTTCCGGGTCACGCTCATCCGTAACTTCTATTTGCAGGCCTTTATTCAGAAATGACAGTTCCCGGATGCGCTGCACCAGAATATCTCTTTCAAATGTAGTTTCTTCAAAAACCTCTGCATCAGGCTCAAAATATATGCTGGTACCGGTTTCTTCTGATTCACCGATAACTTCGAGCGGACTGGTCGGCTTGCCGCGCATATATTGCTGGCTGTATATTTTCCCGTCTCTTTTGATCCCGACTACCATCGGCGAGGAAAGCGCGTTGACGACCGACAGACCAACTCCGTGCAGTCCGCCTGATATAGTATAACCGCTGCCGCCAAATTTGCCGCCCGAGTGCAGGGTGGTAAGAATCACTTCGATGGCCGGAATACCCATTAAGGGATGAATATCAACTGGTATACCGCGACCGTTGTCCTTTACGGTTATGCCGTTATTGGGATGAATAAATAGTTCTATTTTATCGCAATAGCCTGCTACGGCTTCATCAATGCTGTTGTCAATGAGCTCAAAGACAAGGTGATGCAGCCCTTTCGGGCCGGTCGAGCCGATGTACATACTCGGCCTTTTGCGGACTGCCTCCAGTCCCTCCAGAACCTGAATATCCGAAGCATTATATGCCTGATCTCCGTTTATATTGCCGTTGCCGTTAACCAAAACCTAGACCTCCCCGTAGAAATTGTTGGCGCGTTTATATAATGTTTGTGATGAGATGGGTGATATATAGACACGGTCATCACATATAACCAGTGCCTTCTTTTTTTCCTGATCTGATATGGTAACCAGTTTGCGTTCCATTTCTGCCATATCAATTGCATCCTGAATATCTTCTGACCATGGATCTTCGATATTTATTATCGCGATCAGACTTTGGGATGTTATTACAACGTCGTTTCCCAGATGAATAAACATTTTTTACTCCTTTCCGAGTAAATTTCCGTTTGCAACTGTATAAATAGCGGCATCAAAATCTGGCGGCGGATTGAAATTCACTGAGCTTAAAAAAGACTGAAATTCAGCTTTTTGCAGATGCTCCAATAACAGATTTCTTTTTTCTTCATCCAGCTCGGCCAGGACTTCGTCCAGCAGAAAAATGGGATAATACCCTTTTATTTTTTTAAACGTATATATTTCTGCCAGTTTCAAACAAATCACAATATTGCGCTGTTGTCCCTGAGAGGCATAAATTTTTGCCGGCCGGCCATCGAGATAAAAATTTATGTCATCTACGTGAGGACCGATCAAACTTTGTCGGCGCTTTATTTCTTCCGGAAAAATATGTTGCAAATGATCTTGCATTGCTTTTGATAAAATATTCAGATTTATTTTATCACTCTCTACCGGAAAAGAAAGTGCATATCTTATCTTTAGCTGATTGCCAGCCGCATTTATTTCTTTAAAAAGAAGGGCGGTTTCTTCATCCAGCCGGTTAATAAAATTTATCCTCTGAATAATAACGCTGACTGCGCTTTCGATAAACAGCTGGTCAATAATGGCAAAACTCTTTTGATTAGTTTGCTCTTTCTTGAGTAATAAATTCCGTTTCTTTAGAATTTTAACATAATTAGCCAATGAAATCGTATACTCAGCGGATAACTGCTGCAGCACAAAATCAATCAGGGAACGTCTTTTGGCCGGAGAACCCTTGATGAGAAATAAATCGTCTGGATTAAATAATACCACTTTCAGACGATGCTGGTTATGGCTGCTGGTTTTTTTATTGTTGACGATAAATATTTTATTGTTGTTGGAAAAAGACAAAGAGCTTGTAAAATCCCTTTCCTGGTAACTGTATGAAGCCTGGATGTGGTAACGAACCGCATCATAATTGATCAGTTGTTTGTCGTTACTGGAACGAAATGAACTCCCTGCTGAAAGAACATAAATGGCTTCCAACAGGTTGGTTTTGCCTTGAGCATTGGCACCGCAAAAAATATTTATCGCTCGGTCGGGAGCAAAATCGATTTTTTTTAAATTCCTGAAATTATTTATGGTAAGATGGCTGATTCTCAATTAAATTCGTCCTGTTCCCTAATTGCTGGTTCGCATCGGTACCAATATATACAAATAATTGTCCTTTTCATTATTCTTCAGCATCGCCGGGCCGTATGAACCGGATAGAGATATTGATATTGTCTCACATTCCTGATCAAAAATTTTGACTGCATCGAGAAAATAACCGGTGTTGAAAACAATTTTTAATTCCTTGTCACCTTCAATAGCTGCGCCTTCGATAACCTCGTTGATTTCTCCCATCATCTCCGAGTTGGAATTAATGTGAACTTCATCATTTAAAAATGACAGCTGCAGATGGGGAATTTTTAATTTGTCATCCGTGGGCATAATTTTTACTCTTTCCAGACTGGTAGCCAGAATATGGGTTTTTATATCCAAATGGGTGACAAAATTAGCGGGAATAACCTGCTCATAGTTGGGATACTGCCCTTCAATCAGGCGTGATAAGAACAAAAATCCATCCTTGTAAAAAATAACATTGTTATCCGAAGTAGCTATTTTTATTTCTTCATCACTGTCTTCCAGGAAACGCAACAATTCATTTACGGTTCGAATCGGAATTACAAATTTGAACGGTTCCGGCAGGGTTTCATTCAAAATATGGGTATAATAAGCCAACCGATGGGTATCAGAGGCTACGACCCGGAGTTGGTTGCCATTCTGAATATCAAAGAGAACTCCGGTAAACACTTGGCGGAAATGATTGGCGGCAGCGGCAAAAACCGTCTTACGCAGCGCTTCTTTTAATGTTTTTTGGGCAACTGCGAAACGATATTCCATTTTATCAATCGGCAGCGCCGGATAATCCTGTTCGCGGTAAATATTTATATTTCCTTTGGAACGACCGTAACTAATATTAAGTTTGGAAGTGTTTACGTTTAATTCCATAGCAATGTTTTCATCTGGGAGCAACTTTATAAAATCGGCAAAGTAATTGGCATTGACTAGAACCGAGCCGGCTTCAATCACATCGACGTTGGTAGTGCTGGCGCAGATACCTATCTCCATATCTGTGGCGGTCATGGTCAGACCTTTTTCGGGTGTCAGCTCCAGTAACAATCCTGATAATACCGGAATCGTATTTTTACTTGAAGCTGCACGATAAACCATAGTTGTCAATAATGATAAGTCTCTTTTTTCAATATTCAATTTCATTTTTTGACCCTCCGCCTTTATTATTTATTATTAAGAAAAACTAGTCGTAACCGTAGTAGTAGTGTGTAAAATGTGGACAAGCAATTTTAACCCGGAAATGATGAAGATTAAAGCCATCTAATAATGCTGTTGATAACTTGTCCCACTAATCATTACTATCAGGATCGATTTTTTTGCGTAACTCTTTTATTATCGTTGCCAGTTCGGGTTGTTCATTAATTTCACGATTGATTTTATCCAGAGAATGAATAACCGTAGTATGATCTCTTCCGCCGAATTGGTCGCCGATTAAAGGAAGCGATGCATCTGTCATTTTACGGCATAAATACATTGCAATCTGGCGCGGAACAACTAAATTTTTACTTCTTTTTTTGGACAGCATTTCACCGAGTTCGATTCCATAATATTTGCAGACTTCTTTTTGAATACATTCAATCGTTATCATTTTCGGACCCGGCGGCGGTAATATATCTTTTAATGCTATGGCGGCCGTCTTCATATCCAGGGGCAAATCGTTGATGGTAGCAAACGCAACCAATTTGACCAAGGCGCCTTCCAGTTCGCGAATATTGGAATCAATGTAATTAGCGATATAATCAATCACATCGTAGGGGATATTAAAATTATCATTCTGGGCTTTTTTGCGTAAAATTGCGACCCGGGTTTCCAGATCAGGAGTCTGAATATCAGTTATCAAACCCCATTCGAAACGCGAACGAAGGCGGTCTTCCAGCGTAGGTATGTTGCGCGGAGGCCTATCGCTTGATATAACCAGCTGTTTATTTGATTCATAAAGGGTGTTGAAGGTATGGAAGAATTCTTCCTGGGTACGTTCCTTGCCGGCTAAAAACTGGATATCATCAATTAGTAGTACATCAATGCCGCGGTATTTGTTGCGAAAACCAGATGTATTGTCATCTTTGATGGAACTGATTAAATCATTGGTAAATTGCTCCGAGGAAACATACATGACCGAATATTTAGGATAGTTTTTGGCTATACGATGGCCAATGGCCTGCATGAGATGGGTTTTGCCCAGACCGACGCCGCCATAAATAAAAAGCGGATTATATGCCTTGGAGGGACTTTCACCGACGGCATAACAGGCAGCATGGGCAAAGCGATTGCTGTTGCCGACCACAAATGTTTCGAATGTATATTTGGGATTAAAGGGAGAAATATAAGTGTTTTTCTTAATTGATTCAGTGGTCAGGATAAGAGAAAAATTTGGATTACTCAATTCCCGGAAATATTTTTGCATATTTTCAAGATAACGTGATTCAATCCATTCTTTGGTCAGGGTATTGGGAACAGTTATATAAATATTTTCGTCACGGCTGGTGTTATATTTAACTTTGGAAAACCAGATATCAAAACTGGTAGAGCCAATTTCCTGCCGAACTGCATTTAAAACCTTTTCCCATAAGACAACATAGTCTTGATCATAGGACATAAAAAAGGCCTCCTGTTGATTTGTGGAAAAAATTCCTGGGGAAATAAAAATATTGTGGATAATTAGGAAAATAAAACTACATATATAAGGAAAGCAATGATATATTCTGCTTGCAAAATTGGTACCGATTTAAATATAGTATAATAATAGCAGATTCAGACAACAATTAGAAGTATTTAGAAAGGCGCTCGTCCTTGACAGGAGCACGCTATTGTAAATATAATGATAAAGTACTGGAAAAATTAAGGGAGGCAACTCAATCGTGAAAATGACATTTCAGCCCAAGAACAGACAGAGAAAGAGAGAACATGGTTTCAGAAAGAGAATGGCAACCGCCAGTGGCAGAAAAATACTGGCGATGAGAAGGAAAAAAGGAAGAAAAAATCTTTCTGCTTAGGTCGTTTTCAAGCGGCCTTTTATTTTACTGCAGAAATTAATAATCGGAAAAGATATCTCTTAAAGACATTAAAAAACGCTTTTTGAGGGCTCTTTTCATGAAAAAGATAAGTGGAATACGGCTTTCGCCGTTAGATAGCGATGCAGGCCGGGTTTTCACTTACCCAAAAGGACTCGGAATGCTTAATAAAAAGTTCAGGATCAGCAACGGCGAAGATTACAACTATATATTCAAAAACGGCAAAAAAATACAGGCCAAATTCATAATTGTATTCATGGCTGCCAATCATCTGGAATATGATCGATTTGGAATTGTAACTTCAAAAAAAGTCGGCAATGCGGTGCTTAGAAACCTGGCCAAAAGAAGAATGAGATCAATTATACAGACGCATTTGTCGGAGATCAAACCAGGTTTTGATCTGGTAATCGTAGCCAGGTTTAATATAAATAAAGCATCATATGCGGCGTTGGAAAAAGATTTTTTACACGCTGTTAAGAAGGCCGGATTGGTTTGAGCAAAGTATTTATATTTTTAATAAAACTTTATCAAAAGATAACCTTTTTTAAGCGGCCTTCCTGTCGTTTCTACCCCACTTGTTCCCAGTATGCTGTTGAGGCTATCACCAGGTATGGTGCAGTAAAAGGAGGATGGTTGACAGTTAAACGAATCGGAAGATGTCATCCGTTTCATCCCGGTGGTTATGATCCGGTGCCATAAGAAAACGGCAGAAGCACTTATCGCTTGTAATTAAGGAGGTGGCACCTGCTATAGAAACAAAGATATCGATAGCAGGGTTTTAATTTGTGGAGCAGTTTTGTTCAGTGGTTTGCAGGGGTCATTGATTTTACCTATGGTCTGACTGCGCAAATAGGTCTTCCCAATTACGGTTTGGCAATCATCTTTATGACCATAGCCATAAAATTGTTGATGTTTCCATTGACCCAGAAGCAGATGAAATCGATGCGGGCCATGCAGGAGATTCAGCCCAAAACCAAATATATCCAGGAAAAATACAAAGATGATCCGCAGGTCATGCAGCAAAAGATCATGGAGTTATACAAAGAGCATGGGGTAAGCCCGTTTGGAGGTTGTTTGCCCTTGCTCATTCAGATGCCTATTTTTATTGCCTTTTATCAAGCCCTCTTTAATTTCAAATTTGTCAATCTTGCTCATGCTGGTTTCTTGTGGATCCCCAATATCGGTAAGCCGGATCCCTATTTCATTTTGGCCATTTTAGCAGCAGTTACCACTTTCTATCAGCAAAAAATATCCATGGTTGACAGTAAAGATCCTACGCAAAAGACCATGCTTTATTTTATGCCGTTATTTATGGCCTTTATAGCGTACAAGCTGCCGGCCGGACTACCTTTATACTGGGTCGTGTTTAACATTCTGGGAATTATTCAGCAGTTATATGTTAACTCACAAAAAAAAGTCCTGGCAGTAAGTACCGCAACAGCATCCATTAATGTAGAAACACAGGAAAAAACCAAAGCCTCAGCCACAGCGGAAGCTGGCGGCAAAACCGGAAATGCGGGTAAGGAAAAAGGTAAAACAGCCGCAGCCGGTGAGGTTGGCGGTAAAACCAAGGACGCTGGGAGGGACAAAGGAGGAAAAGTAAAAAATGCAAGTCCAAACAGTAGAAAAAAAGGGAAAAAACGTTGATGAGGCCATTCAGGCAGCGCTGGAAGAATTGGGCTGCGAAATGAATGAAGTTGAGATTGAGATCCTGGAAGAAGGCAGTAAAGGACTGCTGGGATTGATTGGCAGCAAACCTGCCACGGTAAAGGTAACCCGGAAAGAAGCTGATCCGGCCGAAGATGCACGTCAGATCATTGAAGAGTTGCTCAAGAAAATGAAAATCGACTATCAGATAGATACCGTTGTAGCAGAGCAGGGTACAGTGCGCATCAATATAATCGGCAAAGACATGGGGCTGCTGATTGGACGCAAAGGGGAAACTTTGAATTCGCTGCAATATATTGCCGGACTGATGATTAATCGTAAACGGGGCGAAAGAATCAGGCTGATTCTGGATGTTGAAGATTATCGCAAGAAAAGGGAGGAATCACTGGAGTCGTTAGCCCTGAGGCTTTCCGAGAAGGTTAAAGATACCCAAAAAAATGTGGTCATGCGGCCCATGACTTCCCAGGAACGCAGAATCGTACATACGGCTTTGCAGGAGGATCCACAGGTAGTAACCTACTCGATGGGAGATGAACCCAACCGCAAGGTAGTCATAGCCTTAAAGAAATAATTTATAGGCCCCGGCGGGCCTAAAGAGCATCAAAAAAATGAGTAGCTGTGTTAAGAAGCTCACTAACGTTCGCTGTTGGTGAGTTTTCTTTATTTAATTGTGGTATTATATAATAATCAAAAAATTAGTGGAGTCGAGAATATGAACAACGATATTATTGTCGCCGTTTCTACCCCGCCCGGCGAAGGGGCGGTAGGAATTGTCCGTATGAGCGGGAATGGCGCCATTGAAATCGCCGACAAGATATTTCTTCCTTATAATAAAAACCTACTCCTGAGTGAACGCCGCAATTTTTCGCTTAATCTGGGCTGGATCCTGGCTGCGCAGGGGCAACGCATCGATGAGGTACTGATGGGGATTATGCGCTCACCCCATAGTTATACCGGTGAAGATGTGGTGGAAATCAACTGTCATGGGGGAAGTGCGGCGCTGCGGGCCTGTCTGCAAAGATGTCTTGATCTGGGAGCACGGCTGGCCGAGCCAGGTGAATTTACCAAACGGGCCTTTTTAAATGATCGTCTCGGACTTGAACAGGCCGAAGCAGTGCTGGATATTATCCGTGCCAAGACGGAACGGGGGCTGCAATTGGCGGTCAATCAGCTGTCCGGCAGCAGCGGTCGGTTTATTGCCGAACTGGAGGATAGGCTGCTGGGATTGAATGCCATGGTGGATGCCAGCCTCGATTTCCCCGACGAGGTCGGGGATTTAGATCAGGAGCAGGCCCGCTTGATTTTAGGTGAGACCGTCGATACTATCGAAAGTTGGCTGGAGGCGGCGCGCCGCGCGGAAATCTACCGCGAAGGGATAGAACTGGCTATCGTGGGCAAGCCCAATGTGGGCAAGTCCAGTTTATTAAATGCCCTGTCGCGCAAGGAAAAAGCGATTGTAACCGATATTCCCGGTACCACCAGGGATATCGTGGAAGAATATATCAATGTCAGAGGAATACCGGTGAAATTGATGGATACTGCCGGGATAAGATCCACCGAGGATTTGGTTGAGAAAATCGGGGTGGAGAAATCCAGAGAACTTATCGCTCAGGCTGATCTGGTAGTGCTGGTGCTGGATTTTGCAGCCGGTATTGCCGGTGAGGACATGGAAATTTTTCATACCATCCCGGCGGAAAAATGTTTGGTGCTGGTCAACAAGGAAGACATTGAACGTAAAGCCATCAGTGAAGAAGAATTGGCGGAAAAGTTTTCTTTGGCCAAAGTGATTCGGGCATCGGTCAAAGAGGATTATGGTCTGGATGAACTGGAAAATGCCATTGAAGAAATGCTCTTGTCAGGAACCCAAAACGATGACGGAATGGAGATAATGGTCAATATGCGCCAGAAGCAGGCGCTGCTGAAGAGCCGCGCATTCGCTGAAAATGCTCTCCAGCAAGTGGGACAGGTCCCGCTCGATTGTCTGGGAGTAGACATCTGGGGAGCGCTGGAGTGTTTAGGCGAAATCAGCGGCAAATCTTTAAAGGAAGAAGTTATTGATCGTATCTTCCATGACTTTTGTATCGGCAAATAGTTTTAAAAATGTGGGGGTAAATGATGATTTACGAGGCAGGAAAATATGGTGTAATCGTAATTGGCGCCGGCCATGCCGGCTGTGAAGCCGCGCTGGCGGCAGCACGTATGGGGGTTAGCACCCTGCTGGTTACACTAAATATAGAAGGAATCGCTTTAATGCCCTGCAATCCATCTGTCGGCGGACCGGCCAAAGCCCAGCTGGTACGAGAAATAGACGCTTTGGGCGGCGAGATGGCAGTCAATCTGGATAAAAGCAGTATCCAAATGCGCATGATTAATACCGGTAAAGGACCAGCGGTGCAATCATTGCGGGCCCAGGCGGATAAACAGGAATACCAGAAGGAAATGCGCAAAACCATCTTGGGCCAGCCCGGACTGCATTTGCTGATGGCTGAAATTGTCGAGATCGAGACCCGCGACGGGCGGGTCTGTGCAGTAATCACCCGTACCGGGGCAAGATTTTTGTGCGATGCCGTGGTGGTCACTTCGGGAACCTACCTCCAAGGCAGAATAATTATCGGTGATCTTACGTATGATGGTGGTCCCGGCAATCAATACCCGGCGACTGAACTGTCAAAAAGCTTGCTATCCCTGGGCATTAAATTGGGGCGTTTCAAAACTGGTACCCCGCCCCGGGTCGACCGCAAGAGCGTTGATTTCAGCAAAACGTTGGAGCAGCCGGGTGATCCTGATGTACCGCCCTTTTCATTTATGAGCGAGGTTTACTCCCGGGAGCAGCTGTCTTGCTGGCTCACCCATTCCACGCCGGAAACGCATCGGATCGTAATGGACAATATTGAACGGGCCCCGATGTTTACCGGTGTCATCAAAGGCAAAGGGCCGCGTTACTGTCCTTCCTTCGAAGATAAGGTGGTGCGTTTTGCCCATAAAGACTCCCATCAGTTATTTATCGAACCGGAAGGGCGCGATACCGATGAAATGTATATTCAGGGCCTGAATACCAGTCTGCCCGAGGACGTACAACTGCAAGTTTTAAGAAGCATTCCCGGCATGGAAAACGTACGCATTTTAAGAACCGGTTATGCAATTGAATATGATTATGTTATACCCTTACAACTGAAACTCAGCCTGGAAAGCAAAGTGGTGGAAGCATTGTTTACGGCCGGACAAATAAATGGTACTTCCGGTTACGAGGAAGCAGCCGCCCAGGGACTGATGGCAGGCATCAATGCGGCGCTGAAAGTGCAGGGCAGGGAGGCGTTTGTGCTCAAACGCAGTGAAGCCTACATTGGCGTACTTATCGATGATCTGGTTACCAAGGAGGCAGATGAACCATACCGGCTCCTGACCTCCCGTGCCGAATACCGCCTGCTGCTGCGCCAGGACAACGCTGACCTGAGGCTAACCGAGAAAGGACGAGCCATCGGTCTGGTCAGCGACCAACGCTGGGAGAAATTTGTGAGCAAAAAAAAGCAGTTGGAAGAACTGCGCAGTCTGTTGGAAAAAACCACTTTTACACCTGCAGACAGCATCATAAGTGATTATTTGAAAAAAATCGGCAGCGCGATAATTCGGGATCGTATTTCTTTATGGGAATTGTTGCGGCGTCCGGAAGTAGCGTTGCAAGACTTTATAGATTTGGGAATTATTCCGCCGCAGAAGAAGGAAATCATAGAGCAGCTGGAGATTCAGTCCAAATACGAAGGCTATATTAACAAACAACAGGAACAGGTAAAGCGTTTTGAAAAACTGGACAATAAAATCATCCCCGCCGGAATTGAATACCGGGAAATAAAAGCCCTTTCATCGGAAGGAATACAAAGACTGGAGCAGTTTAAACCGGAAACGATCGGGCAGGCATCAAGAATTGCAGGGGTCACACCGGCTGATATAAATATTTTATTGATATTTTTGAAAAAAATAGAAGGATTTAAATAATTTATATGGAAATATATGTAAACCGCTTTATTGACTTTTTATTCGCGGAAAACGAAAAACAGAACCTGATCAGCAGGCAATCCGGGCGGGAAGATGTTTTAAGCCATATCGAGGACAGTCTGGCCGTGCTGAAGTTTATAAATCTTTCCGGCCGGCGCGTTATTGATATCGGCAGCGGAGCGGGGTTCCCGGCCATCGTTCTGGCCATGCATTGTCCGGATACGGAATTTGTCCTGGTTGAATCTGATCTGAAGAAAAGCGGCTTTTTACAGTCATGCCGGGAACAGCTAAATCTGACCAATGTTCAGGTTATTCGCGCCCGCGCTGAAGAAGTAGGCCAGGACATGCTTTTTCGCGAACAGTACGACTGCTGCAGCAGCCGCGCTGTGGCCGCCATGAATATTATGCTTGAATATGGGTTGCCGTTGCTGAAACCAGGCGGAAAGCTGCTGTTGTGGAAAGGCATGAATGTTCAGGCTGAAGTTGATGCAGCTCAAAACGCACTGCTGATTTTAAAGGGCAAGGTAGAAGAAATCTATCATTACAACTTGCCCGGAGACCGGCAGCGGGCTATCGTAGTGGTGAAGAAGGAGGCGGAAACGGCGCGGCAATATCCGCGCCGCATCGGGATGCCAGCCAAAAGGCCGCTGTAAGCCAAAACCAGAATCACGGTTTACGCAGTTAAGGCCAAAGGAAACATGATGTTGCTTGAACAAGAAAAATGGAATAAATAGTCGGGCGGTTGTTTGGAAGGAGGGAAATGACGTAATGGAGGTCAAAAAACAACTGGAAAAAATTCTCCATATGGGAGTCGGCAGCCGGGTTATAAATTTGCCTCTGGAAGAAATCAGCCCCAATCCATTTCAACCGCGCAAAGAGTTTGATGAAATGGAATTAAAGGAACTGGCCCAGTCGATCAGCAATTTCGGCGTCATACAGCCCGTCATCGTACGTAAAAAAAAGGGAGGCTATCAGCTGATTGCCGGGGAAAGACGTTATCGGGCCTGCAAGCTAATCGGGCAGCAGCATATTCCGGCCATTATCCAGGAAATTGATGATGAAGCCATGGCGGCGGTTTCACTGATCGAAAATTTGCAGCGCAAGGAACTGAATTATTTTGAAGAAGCGATCGCCTACAGCACGTTAATTAACCGTTTCGGACTGACTCAGGAGGAACTGGCACAGCGGGTGGGCAAAAGCCAGTCAGCCATTGCCAATAAATTAAGGCTATTGAAAATTTCGCCGGAAATAAGAAACCTGATCATCACCGGAATAATCACCGAACGTCATGCCCGTGCTCTGCTCAAACTAAATACCGCCGATATGCAAAAAGAGATTATCAGAAATATTTACGAGCGTGATCTTAATGTCAAGGAGACCGAGGAACTGGTTGAAAAGGTCAGGCTCAATAATATCCCGCGTGAATCAAAACCATCCGCCAATGGCCAAAATGTATCCATGATCATCAGGGATGCAAGGATATTTTTAAATACGATCAAAGAAACGGTCAACCGGGCCAGACAGACAGGCATTGACATGCTGGTAATCGAAAATGAAAATGAAAATGAATATGAAATCACCATTAAAGTCTTAAAACTACGTAAGAACAGCCGCTTGATGACGGGGATGTAGATCAAAAATGTTTCACGTGAAACATTTTCAGACCGTCTAAAATGGCTTATAGCTGCGTTAATCGGGAAGTCCGTTCAATCGGCGTACCTCATGTACGCCTCAATCGCGGGCTTCCCGATCGCCTTGCTCTAAACCATTTTCGCTCGGTCTGCCTGGATATTTAAGTTTTTGAAAATGTTTCACGTGAAACATTTTTAAAAAAGATAAACCATTATCATTCGTTGAAAGATACCGGAATAACGGCATTATAGTCGTTGTTCCGGTTATTTTTTTGCGGGTTAAGAAAAACTTTTCAGCGAAAAGCAAAAAATTTAAGGAAGGATTCTTAAAAAGGTAGTAGAATGTTAAAAGGTGAAGGCAAGGAAGGTGGACAGTTAATGGCAAAAATTATTGCGGTGGCAAATCAGAAGGGCGGCGTTGGCAAAACTACTACTTCGGTTAATTTAGCCGCCTATCTGGCCCTGGAGGGTTACCGGGTATTATTAGTTGATTGTGATCCACAGGGAAATGCCAGCAGCGGTATGGGGATAAACCGCAAAAAACTGCCCTATTGTGTATATAATCTGCTAATCGATGGTATGGAGATAAATAAGGTTATTTGCCGTACCAAGATAAATAATCTTATGGTGCTGCCGGCAACCATCCAGTTGGCCGGTGCCGAGGTGGAACTGGCCAACCGCAAAGGTAGGGAGTTCGAGCTGGCCAGGGCGCTGCAGCCGGCAGTTGATGATTATGATTATATTATTTTGGATTGTCCCCCTTCACTGGGACTTTTGACCATTAACGCACTGGCGGCTGGAACATCGGTGCTGATTCCCCTGCAGTGTGAATATTATGCCCTGGAGGGACTGAGCCAGTTGATGGAAACGGTTCAATTGGTAAAAGCCCGCCTTAATCCCGGGCTACATGTGGAAGGAATTCTGTTCACCATGTTTGATGGACGCACCAATCTTTCCATTCAAGTGGTTGATGAAGTAAAACGCCATTTTCGTAAAGAAGTTTACCGCACGGTCATCCCTCGCAACGTAAGACTGAGTGAAGCCCCCAGTCATGGCAAACCGATCGCCTTGTATGATCCGCGATCCAGAGGCGCGGAAGTATATAAAGAATTAGCCAGGGAGGTCATAGAACGTGGCAAAGCCAGAAAGAGGTCTAGGTAGAGGTTTGGATGCACTGTTTTCCGAGGAACACAGTGTCGGGGAAAAACAGGTCGCCGAGATCGAGATTAAACTAATCCATCCCCGCAAGAATCAGCCCCGCAAAAACTTTGATCCGCAGCTATTACAGGAACTGTCCGAGTCCATTCGGGAAAGAGGCGTTCTGCAGCCGATATTGCTCCGTCCGCTTGACAAGGGTTATCAAATCGTTGCCGGGGAACGGCGCTGGCGGGCGGCCAAAATGGCGGGACTGAAGACGATGCCGGCACTGGTTCGGGAAATGGGAGACGCAGAAGTAGCAGAAATTTCGCTGATCGAAAATCTGCAGCGGGATGATCTATCCATCATCGAAGAAGCCCTGGCCTATAAAAATATGATTGAGGAATTCGATTACCGGCAGGATATTTTATCCCAGAAAATCGGCAAGAGCAGAGTTCATATCAGCAATACCATCCGCTTGCTGAGTTTGCCGCAGGAAATAATTACCCTGTTGGAAAACAAACAACTTACTCCCGGGCATGCCCGGGCCTTACTTAGATTGGACAGTGATGCGGCCCAGATAAAAGCAGCCCGCAGGATTGCGGACGGCAAACTATCAGTGCGCCAGGTCGAGGAACTAATCCGCTTTGACAACAAAGATACCGGCAAAGCGCAGAGCAAAACCGCAGAGGAAGTTGATCTGGAAGAGCGGCTGCAAAAACATTTGGGCAGCAAGGTAGAGTTTAAGCGCCGCCGCCAGGGTGGTACAATAGAGATAACTTATTTTAATAACGAGGATCTGGAAAGAATCCTGGAAATCATCGGTCTGGACAATATAAATTAAGGCCGTTGACTATATTCAAAAACAGAAAATGTTTCACGTGAAACAATTTTAAGGTGACAGGTACAATAAAACTTGTCACTTTTTTAATTGGTCAAACAGAATAAAACTCCTGATATAATGAGGGTTGAGCGCAGTTTACACAAATAATTGAAAACAGAAAATGTTTCACGTGAAACATTTAAGGTGAGCGGATCTAATCTCAGTGAGATTCCCCCTACGGGGACTACACATGTGACCTAAAGGTCACAATTAAGGTTGCTTCACTTTGTTCAGAATGACATTAACGGTATTTTCTTATTAAACATTTTAAGGTGACAGGTACAATAAAACTTGTCACTTTTTTAATTGGTCAAATAGAATAAAACTCAAGGTATATTGAAGTTGAGCGCAGATTACACTGATGATAAAAAAACAGAAAATGTTTCACGTGAAACAATTTTAGGTGATAATTACAATAAAACCGGTCCCTTTTTATTTGCCCAAACAGAATAAGATTCCGGTATAATGGGGCGTTAGTGCAGTTTACATTGATGATAAAAAAACTTAAATGTTTCACGTGAAACAATTTTAGGTGATAATACAATAAAACCGATCCCCTTTTATTTGCCCAAACAGAATACAAATTCCGGTATAATGGGATGCGAGCACAAATTTTACAGATAATAAAAAACAGAAAATGTTTCACGTGAAACATTTTCTATCCGACAAAGGCAAAAAACTCTTACGTAATAGAAGGGCTGCGCCGAACAAAAACAAAATATTGTTGTCAGGCTTATGCGCAGTAATAAAAATATTAAAAATATATCCAGTATAAAATTTGCTTGACCATTGCTAACCTTTTTAAGCTTTAACCCGTATTCTATGGATACGGGTTTTTGCTGCTTAAGGAGAACATCGGGCTGCAAAAGATAGATTAACATCGGAACAGCGAAGGATGGTTTTACATATATTAAAATAATCAGCCGAATAGTTGCTTGTTTTTGCCAATAGTAGCGAAAGGAGGGAAACAAGGAAAATGATAAAGAGAAAGCCGTCGAGCAAAAAATGTAAATCTACAAAGAAAACCATAAAAGAGAAATATGAACCGGTTTACATTACTTTGAATCTGCATAATTGCAACACCAGCAAGATCTATAACCGTAATCGTTTGCATAGCCAGCCAAAACTTGAATGCAAAAAAGGCAAACCTGCCCCGCCGCCGCCCAAACCAAAAGAACCTAAATGTCCTGAACCCTGCCCGAGCTGTATCCCCCGTCGGGGTGAACTGGTAATCAACGGCGGGTTTGAAAATAAACCGGATCAGTTCCTGGGATGGATCATTAATGCCGGAGTGGGTGCGATCAAACCGCAGTATGGTGATATCCCTCATCAGGGACATAACGCGGTCCGCTTGGGTTCAGTAAACACTCGCGGACTCATTTATCAGGATGTGCCCGGTATTTGCCCGGGAATGTTTTACCAGCTGAATTTCTTCCTCAGTGCAGCGACAAAATGCGGTAACAAAAGCGTGTTTATATTGATGGAGTTTCTGGATCAAAATAGAAACCGGTTGCATAATCCGGTGCTGGAGATACTTGTTCCTGAAGACAGCCTTACCAATGAAACATTCACATTATTTATAAATGCCACCTGGGTTCCAGCGCCTCCGGAAACAAGATTTGCCCGGATCAGTTTCAGCACTGATTGTGCTGAGCGCGCAGGCAGATTTGTTCACCTCGATGATGTATCCCTGATTGCGATATAAATCGGAAAAAATTTTTAGCAGGAAATGACATTTTGTCACCAATTGAGGAGAAATTGAATAAAGTATAAAGGAAATGGCAAACCATAACTATCTCCCCAATATATACCAGGCAGACAAAAGGAGATAGTTAGGGGGCGCAAATTATAAATAAATTAGGAGGCGTATATAGTGAACAGGAGCAAAGAAAAATGTTGTTATGAAGATGCGATGATATACGAGCCGGAAATGGAATGCAAACCGCATCCGAGGCCGCACAAAGAGACGGAAGTCATTTTGAATTGCGGTACGGTAAAAGGCTCGGGACCAGTGCCATTCTACGTGAGCTGCCCACAAGTACAGGCAAGCGTGGTTCTTGATACTGAAAAGCTGAAAAATGCTGCCATTAAAATCGATTTTTCCGCATTAATTTCTTTTAAGACCACTGATGAAGATTTTTTCCTGCATTTGGGTTTTAAATTGAGTAAAATTTGCGGAGGCGCCAGTATCCATCTGGGTGATTGGACCTTTGAAAAAGGTCATTTCCCCAATTACATGGTTGGAAATGCCTTATCAGCAGGAGCACCGCAGCATCCGCAACCGCCGGATTGTGACATTTTCCTGGAAACAGATGCCTTCTGCTTTAGCTGTTGTGAATGTGAGGACTGTCCGGGATGCTGCCGCTATATTGTCGAACTGGTCGATCAGCAGTGTTGGAATATTGATTATGCTGTGGTCACCAATATATCACTCACTGCTATGGCGGTTGGTGAGAAAAAATATTATTAGTTATTATGATTTAAAAAATAAAACCAAGTGTAATACCAAGGCCTTGACCCGGCAATCATGAACTGCTCCCTGTCAAGCAGATAGATGAAAAGACAAAACTTATTAGCTGGGCTCCGTCAATGACGGGGTCCAGCTTTTTATGCTACATTTTCGAGCAACTGGCGGTAAGCCATCGGAGCCTCAAATGAAAATTTATTTACGTTCAGCTTGTTTAAAAATATCATCAAGTTTATCGTAGATATTCGATAGCATGATTAAAATAAAGCCTAACATAACAAAGGTCACAATTTCTTGTGTGAAAATTGCAACCACTCCTAAAATGGCCATAACAAAAGTGTTCCAAAGGCTACTGTTAAAAAACTCTTTCATCTAAAAACCCCCTTTTTAATAAAACATCAATTTCTATAAAGTGGACCTTAGCGCTGCAGACATAATTTATTATAACACGACCGGGATCATTGGAATGGCAGAGGGGCTTTCACCAAATAGGCTGCTCATGACCCCACAGACCCGCTTTTATCAACGGGATGAGTTAAACTATTAAAAAAATAAAACAGAGGCCTTGGAAGGCCTCCTGGGGGCTGGCGTTATATTAAGGAAAAAAGCTGTCCGGGAACGCTTCTCTTAACACGATGTTAAAATATGGAATCAGTTAGCAAATTCTTAATTATGTCGTAAACCTCCCGCAGAGGCAAATTATTTTGACGGGCAATAGTCTGACAGTCTTCGAATTCCGGTTTTTTATGAACCGTACCATTTTCCGCCTGGGAGGTTTTAATTCGTACTGATCCCCAGGGGGTGGAAAGTGTTTCCTGGCAGCGTTTTAATACCCGTCTTTGCTGGCAGCGGTAACGTACTCCCAGCGTACCCGTCTCCCGCATCAATAGCTGACAAACTTCTTCGGCGACATTGGGCGTGGTCAGAACAGTTATCAAGGTGCCGGGACGATTCTTTTTCATAAAGACCGGGGTGGTAAAAATATCCAACACATCGGGATGATCCAGGCAAAGGCTGTAGAGATGGGTGAAAATCTCGGGATTTAAATCATCAACTTCCGTTTCAAGGACGGCAATCGTTTCCCGCTGTCCAGCGCCATTATCTGCATGGGCGCGGATTATTCGCAGCAGATTGGGAACTTTGTCATCACGGAGGTTGGTGCCGGCTCCATAGCCAATGGCAAGCGGCGTAAAAGATGCCGGAGCAGCATGGCTTTTGACCAGATGAGTCAGCAAAGCGGCGCCGGTTGGGGTTACCAGTTCCATTTTGGCATCTGCAAACACACAGGGGTAACCCTGGAGCAGCCTGGCAACCGCCGGTGCGGGCAACGGATAACGGCCATGGCTCATGTCAAGCATTCCTTGCGCCCAGGGCAGCGCTGAGGCGAAAACCTGCTCAATGCCCAGATCATTAAGGCATAAAAAAGTACCGACCACGTCTACGATCGTATCGATGGCACCGATTTCATGGAAATGAACCCGGGAGACATCGATGCCGTGTACCTGTGCTTCGGCTTCGGCCAATCTGTAAAAAACATGCAGAGATTCATTTCTTATCTGTTCCGGCAGGGAACTGGTCTGGAGTAGTTCTTCAATCTGGGTAAGATGGCGCAGCGGAGGTGCGTTGGGCGCTTCGACTTTAAATGCGGTGCAGCTGATACCCTGCAGAACCTTTTTTTCAGCAGTGAGTCTGACCTCCAGCTTTAACGTGTCGATCCCATCCTGCAAAAACGCCAGGGAAGCCCCCCCGTCCAACAGTGCTCCAATCAGCATATCGCCTGAGATTCCGGAAAAACAATCCAGATAAATAAAGTGCATTGACAACCTCTCCTGCCCCCCCAATATTTATACCCTTCATTCTGGCTTCACCCTTTGGATAAACGGCAGCTTAATCTACTGCGGGTTTATCCTTTTTCATTATAACCATTAGGGTTGCATTTAGACCAGTGGACTATATCCACCCACATAAAAAGTCAGCAATCCCAGAGGATTGGCTTTCAGGCAGGATGTTAAGGATCTGCGGCACTTACGATACTCACCGACGCTTAAGCTGCGCTTGCCTTCTTGTTGCGTTCGGCACTAGATGCCATAGGGCATCGTCGCTTCTCGCTCAGAGTGACAGTATGGCATGATTTTTTGAATTATGCAAAACCCTCAATTTACTGATTTGCATAGATTAATTGTTTATTTTTGTCATTCTCAAAATTCAGATGGGCCACCAGGATGCTGCGGGCAATCACTTCGGCCATGCGGTAAACCAGAAAGAGACGAGTATTCTGCAATACCATCTGCTCGAGATATCCGCCCACGTTAACGACTCCGGAAATATGGAAATCTCCCACTTCCGGCAGATCTTTGTTTAAGGCCGTACCCGGTTTAAGACCGCCCTTTTTTACATTTATAAAGCCGATCCGGCTGGAGTTACCGAGGCTGGCATCAATGGCCACCGTCAGAGGGTTTTTATAACGGCCGGCAATTTGGCGGATAAAATCCAAAAGATTGGCAGCATGAACCGGCTGCTCCAGTGTTCCATATACATGCGGGTGCAGGGAGGTGGATTGCAGACGGGTGCCGACCATTGGCCCCAGACAGTCGCCAGTAGCCCGGTCGGTTCCGATGCATATATATACGATGTCTTTTTCGAAAAGGGGATTCATATTAATGAAATGGGTATAAACCATGTTTTTTATATGGCTGAAACAGGCCGGATCCTCAAAATGGCAGGAGAACTGATTTTCCAAATCAGGTGTAAAAATATTCATCGCAACCCCCAAAAAAATATTTATATTTACTTTTGCCAATTTAAAGGCTTTTTATGCTGTTGCCGGGGCTAAATACTAAAAAAGGGCAGGTGACCTACATTAAAAAACAGCTGGTAATAGCCATGGGATATCTGGGTGCGGTAATCGGGGCCGGCTTTGCCTCCGGACAGGAAATCGTACAGTTCTTTGTCAGTTACGGGAACAAAGGAGCGGCAGGAACCGTTCTGTCGACCTTCCTGTTTGCTTTTTTCGGGGGGATGCTGCTGTATATGGCACACCGGCAAAAGATAAGCAACTATCAAAATATGCTGGACTATTTGTTCGGTAAGCGCTGGGGAAAAATCGTTGATTTTATGCTGGCGATATTTTTGTTCATGGGACTTAGCACCATGCTTTCCGCCAGCGGAGCGGTTTTCTATGAGCACTTGTATTTGTCCAAGTACGCAGGTATCCTGCTGGCTTATATAGCTGTCATCATCGCCCTGGCTGCAGGAAAAAAGAGCCTGGTTTTTTCCTACAATCTGCTGGTGCCGTTAAAAATCGTGCTGCTGCTGATCATATCCGGGTATATCGCCTTGTTTGTCGGCGAAGTCCAGAGTACCTTCAGCACTACCTATATCCATTCCTCCGGTAAAAACGCCTGGGTGTTATCAAGCCTGCTCTATGTGGCCTATAATTTTTCCTTGGCCATGGTCGTGCTTACGGAGTATCAGAGCGTCAGTAACAGCCAGGAAGGGATCCAGGGGGCCGTTTACGGAGGGCTGGTGCTGGGACTGCTGGTACTGCTGAATTATACCGCACTATCCAAATTCATGCCGTCCGTAATTCATTATCAGGTACCGATGCTTTATATTACCGGAAATGTTTCGGTGTTGGCCAAATATGTCTATACGCTGGTTTTATGGGTTGGTATCCTGACTACTGCCATCGCCAATGCTTATGGGTTCGCGCAGCGGTTTGCCCAATTTACCGGTATCAACTATGTAGTTGGCCTGATCATCTGCATGACATTGGCCCTGCCGGTAGCCACCCAGAGTTTTTCCAGTCTGGTCAACCGCGTTTATCCAATTTTCGGCCTGCTGGGTATCCTCATCTTGATCGCCCTAACTTACAACTTCCTCAAAACCCGACTGATAAAGCAGAGCTAATATTCCTGCCCAAGAAATAAATATTATCCCGACGGGAATGTTATGGACAGGAATCTTTGCAGATAATATACAATTGACCGTTACCGTGATAAACTTGATAAAACTATAGAATTAACTTGGGGAGGAATCCTCTGATGGCTAATCTGAGAAATATTCCGTCGATCGATGATCTGCTGGCCCGGCCGGAGATACAGAGCAAACTATCCGTATACCGGCGCGAATTTATTGTTGATGTACTGCGCCAGGCGGTCAACGAATTGCGCGAGGAACTGCGCAAATCCAAGCAGACTTATGACAAAGAACAGATCAGCAATTTAATTTTGCATAGAGCCGATAAGATCTTGAGCACTGCTGTCAGCGGCAGCCTGAAACGGGTTATAAACGCGACGGGAGTGGTGCTGCATACCAATCTGGGCAGGGCGCCGCTCTCCGACCAGGCGTTTCAATATATGCAGGCGGCGGCGCAAAAATATAACAATCTCGAGTTTGACCTGGATGAAGGGGTTAGAGGTTCCCGTTACGATCATGTGGAGGATTTGCTAACCCGGCTGACCGGTGCGGAAGGGGCGCTAGTTGTGAACAACAACGCTGCCGCAGTTTTACTGGGATTGTCAACTATAGCGCAAGGCCGGGAAGTGATTGTATCCCGGGGACAACTGATTGAAATCGGCGGGGCTTTTCGCATTCCCGAAGTAATGAAAGCCAGTGGAGCCAGATTGGTTGAGGTCGGCACCACCAACCGTACTTACCTTAAAGATTATGAAGCAGCCATTAATGAAGAAACTGCACTTTTATTTTCCGCTCATACGTCCAATTATAAAATCATGGGCTTCAGTGAGGAAGTAGGATTAACTGATCTAGCTGAAATGGGACAGGCCAGGAATATTCCGGTAATGCATGATCTGGGCAGCGGCATCCTGGTTGATCTGGTCGACTGGGGATTACAGGATGAACCGACGGTTCAGGCCAGTATCAAAACCGGAGCCGATATTGTAACCTTCAGCGGGGACAAATTGCTGGGCGGGCCTCAAGCGGGAATAATACTCGGCCGGAAAAAATATATCGAACAAATGAAAAAAAATCAGCTTACCCGTGCCTTGCGGGTGGACAAACTCACCATTGCCGCTTTGGAAGGGACACTGCTGGAATACCTGTGCGGAAATCCCCGACAAAATGTACCGGTCATCAAAATGCTGACGATGCACCCCGAGCAGCTTAGGGAAAAAGCAGAACAGCTCAAAGAAAAATTGGCGCCAAAGCTGACCGGTAATGCACAGCGGTGCAAACTGGCAGTGGTTGCACTGGAAGACATGGTAGGCGGCGGAGCTTATCCTACTTATCGTCTGCCCGGTTTCGGAGTTTCCCTGGCCTTTAGCGGCAAGAGCCTGGATAAGGCCGCTAGAGAATTGCGGCTGCTGGAACCGGCCTTGTTGACCCGCAAGCAGGAAGATTCCATGTTAATTAGTGTACGTACGCTGCTGCCCGGGGACGAGGAAGAGGTTATCCGGCAGCTGGCCCAGGTACTAAGATAAATTGCCGCCATTTCCGGAGGGATAAATATGAAAAGACTTATAATTGGTACGGCCGGACATATCGATCATGGCAAGACCACGCTGGTTAGAGCTTTAACCGGAATCGAAACCGACCGGCTGAAAGAAGAAAGACAAAGGGGCATATCGATTGAATTGGGGTTTGCACCCTTTAATCTGCCCAGTGGACAGAAAGCAGCTATCGTAGACGTTCCCGGTCATGAAAGATTTATCCGCCATATGCTGGCCGGGGCCTTCGGTATCGACATGGTTCTGTTTACGATTGCCGCCGATGAAGGGGTGATGCCGCAGACACGTGAACATATGGACATTATTGAGCTGCTGGGAGTAGACAAGGGCATTGTTGTCATCACCAAAAAAGATATGGTGGACGAAGAATGGCTGATGATGGTTGAAGAAGAAGCAAGAGAATATGCTGACAAAAGCATATTAAAAGGCTGTCCGATTATAGCAGTTTCCGCAGTGACCGGAGATGGAATCCAGGAACTGCTGCAGACGATTGAGAAGGTAGCCTCTGAAGTCGAGGAAAAACCGGTTTTTGGTCAGGCGCGGCTGCCTATCGACCGGGTTTTCAGTATATCCGGTTTTGGTACTGTGGTGACCGGGACGTTATGGTCAGGCCAGATCAACGTGGGCGAAAGCCTGGAACTGATGCCGGTGCAGCGCATGGTCAAAGTCAGGACGCTGCAGGTGCATAATGAAAAAGTCTCCACCGCTTATGCCGGGCAGAGGGTAGCCGTTAATCTGCAGGGCATCGATATACAGGATATTAAAAGAGGCTATCTGCTAGCCAGCAGCGGCTATCTGGAGCCCAGTTATCGGATCAATGCACGCTTGCGATTGCTCTCCAGCAGTCCGCGCACACTTAAAAACTGGAACCGAATCAGATTTCATCTGGGTACGGATGAAACTCTGGGGCGAATCGTGCTGCTGGATCGGGATGAACTTCTGCCCGGAGACGAAGCTTATGCGCAAATCGTTATGGAAAAACAGGTGGTTGCCTATAAGGGAGATCCTTTTGTGATCCGCTATTATTCCCCGGTAAATACGATCGGCGGGGGGACCATTATCGATCCCAACGCGCCCCGTCAGAAGCGTTTTAAGGAAGACGTCCTGAATGATCTGATGGTCAAGGAGGAAGGCAGCCTTTATGATCTGGTGCTGCATGAACTGGAAGCAGCAGGGATAGAGCCGCTAACGGTACAGGAAATAGCGCGCCGCACCGGCAGCAGTGAAGCCAGTATCGAAGACGAAGTCCAGCAGCTGCTGGATGATGAAAAAATAATCGATACCAGCGGCAAGGGGACTTATTATTTCGGCGCCCAGGCGGTACAGGCCATGGGCAAAACCATGACCACCACCATTAGCGAATACCTGCAGAAATATCCGCTGCGCCAGGGATATCCCAAAGAAGATATGCGCAGCCGCTGGTTCAATAAATTAAATCCTAAAGTCTTTACCGGGTTGCTGAAATATTTTGAGGACAACGGTGTGTTGCAAAGTCAGAACAAACTCATCACCCTGCCCAATTATGCAGCTCATCCAGGTGAGAAAGAAAAAATAATTATCGCGGAAATCAAGCATAAATTTCAGGAAAATGAATTTAGTCCTCCCGCCTGGGAAGAAATTGAGGCCGTAAAGGGCCTGAATGAAGCCGATTTGAATGAAATTATTTCTTATTTAATTGATAACGGATTCTTATTTAAAATCAGCGATAGCATATACTTTTCCGTGGCTGCAATAGAAAAGGGCAAGGAATTGCTGACGGAATATTTTTCCCGGGAAAAGGAACTTTCATTGGCAACCGCCCGGGATATTTTTAATACCTCTCGAAAGTATGCACTTCCTTTGCTAGAATATTATGATAGGATTCGATTTACCAGAAGAGTTGGCGATATGCGCATAAAAGCTTGAAAAATGATGATTACCCGCGAATTCATGCTGGGGTAACGTCATTAATAACGGATTTGGCTATGAATTTAGTACGACAGGGAAGAGATTAAATTTCCTGACCAGCAGGTCGGAGGAAATTCCCATTGTAAAATATGCTCTGAAATAAAAAATTCCCGTAAGAATAGAAGGAAGATTTGCCGTTTTTGCCGAATCAGACATGATACTTAAACAACAGTTAGTGTATAATACAGGATATATCATGTTGGAATTATAAATATTCGTTTAAACCCCGTTTTTTTTTATATTTAGAGTTGTATAAATGATGGTAAAGTACTAAAATTTTTTGAAACAATTAATTAATGTATCGCTTAGCATTGCTGTCGAAAATAAATGCAGCGGGACGGGTATATAGAAGAAACTTTCACGGTCGGCCGTGATAGTGATAATAAAAGGAAGAAAGAGGAGGAAGAGGATGAAAAAGAACAGTAGAAAGAAACTGGCGGCTCTGGTGATGATGGTATTTATGCTTACTATCGTGGCCGGCTGCGGAGGAAGCAAGGGAGACACCGAAAAAATCAACGTAGGCATCAATGTTGAGTTGTCCGGCGGAGTTGCCAGTTACGGCACCAACGCAAGAGACGGAGCCATTCTGGCCATCGAACAGATAAATGCTGCCGGCGGAGTCCTCGGCATGCAACTGAACCCCATTGAAAAAGACTGCAAGTCAATTGTTGATGAAGCCATGAGCGTAAGTGCGTCGCTGGTAGGGGAGAAAATCGTCGCCCAGATCGGACCGCTGACCAGCGGTGACGTAGCCGGCAGCACCCCGGTTATGATGGACAATAAAATCCCGCTGATTGCCCCTGCAGCAACTGCATCCAATGTAACCGTGGACGACAAAACCGGAGCAACCAGAGAATATATTTTCCGGGTTTGTTTCATAGATCCTTTCCAGGGTACCTTGATGGCACAGTTTGCCGCTGACAACCTGAAAGCCAAAAATGCCGTTATCTATGGCGATTCTTCCAGTGATTACGCTAAAGGCCTGAAAGAATACTTTAAAAAGACCTTTACCGAAAAAGGCGGCACAATTATTGCTGAAGAAGGTTTTGTAAAAGACGATCGTGATTTCAGAGCAGCTCTTACTAAAATCAAAGGCCTCAATCCTGATTTCATCTATGTCCCTGGTTATTACCAGGAAGTTGCTCCCTTAATCAAGCAGGCCCGTGAGCTGGGTATCACTGCTCCCATAGGCGGCGGCGACGGCTGGGATTCACCTGACATGGTAAGTGTTGCCGGTGGCGCAGCCCTGAACAACACCTTCTTTACCAATCATTATTCTTCCCAGGACAAAGATCCCAAGATCGTCAAATTTGTTGAAGCTTACAAAGCCAAATACAAGAAAGATCCGGATGCCTTTGCCGCACTGGGCTATGATTCCGTACAGCTCATGGCACAAGGTCTGAAAGATGCCCAGGCTGCAGATCCTGTCAAACTGGCAGCCGCACTGGCCAAAATCAAAGATTTTGAAGGTATTACCGGTAAAATGAGTATCGACGACAAGCATAATCCGATCAAAGCTGGCGTAATCATTGAATTCAAAGACGGAGCCCAGGTAATGAACACCAGGATCCAACCGTAACAAGCGCTGCCGAGGAAGAGAGGGAACGCTCCTCTCTTCCTCTTTGACAGCAGGAGGAAGTGTCAATTTTGCTGGAATTTATACAACAAATGATCAACGGTCTGTCACTGGGCGCGATTTATGCACTGATCGCACTAGGATATACGATGGTTTATGGTATCATCAAACTGATCAATTTCGCCCACGGAGATATTATGATGGTGGGCGCTTTCGTGGGGTTTTTTTCCCTTACACTTTTTGGGACCAACATAATTGTAGCCATGGTAGCTGCCATGTTGATTTGTGCGATCCTGGGAGTACTGATAGAAAAAGTGGCTTATCGTCCGCTGCGCAATTCGACCCGAATCGCAGCATTGATTACCGCCATTGGGGTATCGCTATTTCTCGAATACATAACGATATTCTTATTGGGTCCGTCACAGAGAGTTTTCCCCGAATCTGCCTTCCCCATCAAAGCTTACAATGTTGCGGGCCTGTCCATTCTGAATAAAGATGTCTTTGTTATCGTTTCAGCCGTCGTGCTGATGCTGATTCTCCAATATATAATTAAATGGACTAAAACCGGAAAAGCCATGCGGGCAGTTTCGCTGGATCAGGAAGCGGCAGTCCTCATGGGCATTAGCGTTGACAAAACCATTTCCATTACGTTTGCTATTGGTTCAGCTCTGGCGGCAGCAGCAGGCGTAATGTACGGTGTTTATTATAGTACGGTAAACCCCCTGACGGGTATTATACCCGGACTGAAAGCATTTGTAGCAGCTGTACTCGGTGGTATCGGCATTATCCCCGGCGCTATGGCCGGCGGATTTATAATGGGATTGCTGGAGACCATGGTCAGCGGCTATGGCAACAGCCTTTATCGGGACGCAGTAGCTTTCGGCGTGCTAATCCTGATTCTTCTGATCAAGCCAACCGGTCTCTTTGGCAAAGATACCGGCGAAAAAGTGTAGGTGAGAATAATGCAGACATACAAAAACAACTGGGCTAAATTTTGTGGGGAAGTACTTATATTAGCTGCCTTGTTCACCTTGGTGCAGTATTTGATTACTACGGGGCTGCTGAATCAGTATTATCAGATAAATTTAACGTCGATGTGCATTAATATCATTCTGTCCGTCAGCCTGAATTTAATCAACGGTTTTACCGGACAGCTATCACTGGGACATGCTGGTTTTATGGCAGTCGGTGCCTATTCCAGCGTAATTTTTACCAATATGATGGGACAACCTTTTATAATAGGGTTACTGGCGGCCTGTATAATATCAGCCCTGGCCGGATTTATCATCGGTGTTCCTACGCTGCGGCTGAAAGGCGATTATCTGGCCATTGCTACGCTTGCATTTGGAGAAATCATTCGCGTCATATTACAAAACATTGACTATGTAAACGGGCCTGCCGGGATACTTGGAATTACCAAAATGACCACCTGGCCCTGGCTTTTTGGTGCAACTATTTTAACGATTGTAGTAATCGTCAACCTGATCAATTCTAGCTATGGCCGGGCTATAATTTCAGTCCGGGAAGATGAAATCGCCTCGGAACTGATGGGGATTAATACCACCGCCTACAAGGTGCTGGCTTTTGTTATCGGCGCCATGTTTGCCGGTCTGGCCGGAGCATTATATGCCCATTTCTTTTATATTATCAAACCGGAGACGTTCAACTTCCTGAAATCATTTGATATTTTGGTCATGGTTGTTCTGGGCGGACTGGGCAGTACCACCGGTGCCATTATTGCAGCGGTATTCATAACCGCCTTGACCGCGGTTTTGCAGTCATTCCCCGCCATCAGAATGATTTTATACGCGCTGATCCTGATCATTGTGATGATATACCGGCCGCAGGGCTTAATGGGAAATAAGGAACTGAGCCGACAGACGTTCGGAAAGATTTGGAGTGGACGAAAATGAGCCTATTGGAAATTCAAAATTTAAATAAGTCTTTTGGCGGGCTGAGCGCGGTGAATAATTTTAACTTCTGTCTTGAAAAAGGTGAGCTGGTAGGACTTATCGGACCAAACGGCGCCGGCAAGACCACCGTGTTTAATCTTATCACCGGCGTATATAAACCCGATAAAGGAAGCATTCTATTCAATGAAAAAAACGTCGAGGGGCTGCCGCCCTATACCATCTGCGCCCGCGGGATTGCCAGGACATTTCAAAACATACGCCTTTTCAATGATCTGTCGGTATTGGACAATGTCAAGATAGCCGCACACAAGGACGTGCCCTACGGATTGCTGACTACTATTTTAAGGACACCAAATTTCTTTAAAGGTGAAGAAGTGATTGAGCAGCAGGCTATGCAATACTTGGAAATTTTTAAATTGGCTGATAAAAAAGATGAACTGGCCAGGAACTTGCCCTACGGAGAGCAGCGCAGGCTTGAAATCGCCCGGGCGCTGGCCACTAAGCCAATCCTGTTGATATTGGATGAACCGGCTGCCGGCATGAATCCGTTTGAAACCAAAGAGCTGATGGAAATGATTGAATGGATAAGAAGTGATTTTGATTTATCGATCCTTCTCATTGAGCATGACATGTCACTGGTTATGGGCGTCTGCGAGCGGATTTACGTGCTTGATTACGGCAGTATAATTGCCGAAGGTCTGCCCGAAGAAATCAGAAACAACAAAAAGGTTATCGAGGCCTATTTGGGAGAGGAGGTAGAATAGTGCTAAAAGTTAATGAAATCGATGTATATTACGGTGCAATTCACGCCCTCAAAAAAATGTCACTGGAAGTGGAGCAGGGAACGATCGTTACCCTCATTGGTGCCAACGGTGCCGGCAAGACCACTACGCTGAAAACTATTTCCGGCATTTTAAGACCCAAAAGCGGCTCGATAAAATATAAAGGCAGCGATATAACCAAAGTTGCTCCCGAGAAGATAGTTAGTCTGGGCATATCGCAGGTTCCTGAAGGCCGGCGTATTTTCCCCACCATGACGGTCTTGGAGAATCTGGAAATGGGTGCATATTTGCGCAAAGATAAAAAAGAAATCCTGAAAGATATGGAAAATGTTTTTAACCGCTTTCCTCGTTTGCAGGAAAGACGCAAACAACTGGCCGGTACACTCAGCGGAGGTGAACAGCAGATGCTTGCTATTGGCCGGGCGCTCATGGCCCGACCGGAACTGATGCTGATGGATGAGCCCTCGATGGGTCTGGCACCGCTGTTGGTCAAAGAAATATTTGAGATCATTAAAGATATAAATGCTCGCGGAACCACGATTTTACTGGTGGAACAGAATGCCAACATGGCATTATCCGTAGCCGATAAAGCATATGTAATAGAAACCGGAGAGATTGTACTGCAAGGAAGTGCCGAACAGCTTATGAAGAGCGAGGAAGTCAGAAAAGCTTACCTGGGCGGCTAATTACAAAAGGACAATCTTGAAAAAAATCATAAGGGGGAGTTAATCATGAAGGTAAAAAATCGGATGTCAGAAAGTCCCAAAACTGTAGGTTTGGATTCCAGCGTCACCGAAGCCTTTTCCTTGATGAAAGAGAACAGTATCCGCCGCCTGCCGGTAGTGGATAAAGGCAAAGTGGTTGGCATCGTTACCATAACTGACCTGAACCAGGCAACCCCTTCAATGGCAACCACACTGAGTATTCATGAACTCAACTATTTGCTGGCCAAAACCAAGATCAGGGATGTCATGCCCAAAAGGCAAAAACTTGTTACCATCGGTCCGGAAAATTATGTCGAAACCGCTGCCCGGCTGATGCGGGAATATAAAGTCAGTGGTTTACCGGTTATTGATGATGATGAAAAATTAGTAGGGATCATCACCGAAACCGATATTTTTGATGCCTTTATCGATATCCTGGGCGTTACTCGTCCCCATACCCGGATCGACTTTTACACCTCCGACCGTCCCGGTACGATAGCCGGCATCACCGGTATGATTGCCGAAAAAGGGAAAAACATTGTCAACACCGTAGTTTTCTTTGACAAAAAGAAAAACAAATATAAAATGGTGATCAGAATCGAAGAATTGGACTGCCAGGATGTGGTGGAAGCATTAAAAGACCGCGGTCACGAAGTGGAATCAGTTATAATTACCCATCCGGAATAAAATATCCGCAGGCTGGAAAGGGGCAGGCTTTAAACGACCGGCGTAATGCTTGTTTGCAGCAGGAGCTGCTCAGGGCCAGCCCTTTTTTGGCGGGAACTTACCAGGTAAGAATGGTTGTATCAGTAGTTACACTTTTGTCAGCCGTTTCTGTCTGCCGGAACTTGCGTAGGGAGGGTTTGACTTTTTTCGCAAAGGATAATATACTCTTCTAGCGAGAAGCAAAAACAAAATATAAATTCATGGAGGCGGATCGGTCCTGGTGGGTCGCCTGGACTTCAAATCCAGTTTGCGCCGCAGTGATCCTGCGGTGGGTGAGTTCGATTCTCACACGCCTCCGCCATATTAAGCAAGAGTTTACACCGGTACTTCAAAAACCAAAGAGGAACCGGTTTTTTTATATGCATTTTTAAGTCATTCATTTACAAGCAGTCTGAGGTTCTTTTTGCTTCTTGATGACAAAAAGGGCGACAACCAAGTTTGCGGCTGTCGCCCTTTAAATTTGCTCAAACGAATAACGTTCAGGCTCTGTGCTGAGGTTTTACTATTTGTTAATGTAATTGGGTCTTCTCTTTTCCAGGAATGCTTTCATTCCTTCGGCTCTGTCGGAACCGGAGAAAAGGAATGCCCAGGCTTTTTGCTCATATGCCAATGCGGAAGGCATATCGCAGGTTTCACTCATGGCAATACATTTCTTCGCGCTGCGGATGCCCATGGGGCTCTTGCGGGCCAATCCTTTGGCTACTTTCTTGGCTTCTGCCAAAAGCTGGTCAACCGGAACTACTTTGGTAACCAGGCCGATTTTGAAAGCGGTTTTGGCGTCAATCATGTCACCGGTCAGGATGAGGTGTCTGGCCCAGCCGGAACCAACTACACGCGGTAAACGCTGAGTTCCGCCAGCGCCGGGGATGATGCCGATATTAATTTCCGGTAATCCGAAAATTGCGTTTTCACCGGCGATTCTGATGTCGCAAGCCAGGGCCATTTCACAGCCTCCGCCCAGTGCCAATCCGCCGATAGCAGCAATGTAAGGTTTGGCAGAAGCTGCCATTCTGTCATGAACCGCATGACATTTGGCAATAAAGGCCTCCATTTCCAGGTGACCGGCTTCAGAAAAATACTTGATGTCTCCGCCGGCTGCAAAAATGTTTTCGCCGCCAGTCATAATAACCGCCAGGATATTATCATCAGCTTCAATGTCAGCAATTGCCGCAGTCAGGTCGGCAATGGACTGCTGATTGGAAGCGTTCATGGCTTCCGGACGGTTGAACATGACAGTGGCCAACCAATCTTCCTTGGTAACGATGAGTGTCTTGTACTCCATTCCTACATCCTCCTTTAGTATTAACGTTTCCGATTGTCAGACAATCAGAATCTTTACGTTAATGATAGCCCGTTCTTTCAATTCTGTATAGTACTTTTATAAACAAAATAGCAAAAATAGAAAACGTTGGGGTTAAAAAAATGCGACTGGGATTGACTTTAAAGCTATTTACTTACGGTCAATGGAAGCAATATC
>JAAYCZ010000063.1 GCA_012729495.1 Syntrophomonadaceae bacterium
ATTATCAGCCGTGCCCATAACTACTGGGAGAAAAAGAAACTATATGAAATGGGGGCAACCGAAGTAATACAGCCGGAAGAAGAGGCCGGTCTGCAAATGGTGCGGCAGATGATCCTGCACTTACAGCCGGATACATCAAATGTGGTCGATTATCTGGAAGATTTATACTTCAAAGATTACCATGAGATCATGCGTCATCAAAACCCACCCCAATCAGAGGATGAGGTTCTGAAAATAAGAACCTTTATTCTGAGAGACAGCCATTTAAACGGTTCGACTATTCGCAACAGCAGTATCAGAGAATCAACCGGCTGTTCCGTGGTGACAATTAAACGGGAAGACGGTGATACTATCATTAATCCCCACAGCAATGAAATTCTGAGAACCGGTGATACGCTTATTATGATGGGAAGCCTGCTCCAACTGGAGGCCTTTAGTAAATATATTCTTGGTGAAAACCTGGGTGCATAATTTAAAAATTTAACTTACCCTTAAATATGGTTCTTCCAACCAATGTTGCTGTCCAACAAATGTTGCTTGCTACATAAACTGCATAATGATATAATGTCCGTACTGTGCAGAAACGAATCCATCCCACATAGACAAAAGGGGTGTTCATGTGAAGGATAAGAGCAAGTTTTACATGGTACGTGCTGACCTGTTGCCGGAATCCATTTATAAAACCGCCCTGGCCAAAGAAATGCTGGCCAGCGGGGAAGTCAGCAATATTCAGGAAGCGATAGCGCGGCTGGAGATGGCCCGTAGTACATATTATAAGTACAAAGACGGGGTTTTTTCATTTCATAACGCTGATAATCTGGGAATCATCAACATTTCCTTGCTGCTTCGCAATGAATCCGGCATACTTTCAGCAGTGCTGAATTGTATTGCCCAGCTAAAGGGTAATATTCTTACCATCAATCAAAATCTGCCTTTGCATGGCGTTGCCTATGTGACCCTGTCGCTGGGAATGGAAGAAGCAGTTCTGTCGGTCAACGAAATGCTGACCAGATTAAGTCGAATTGATGGCGTACTTAATGTGGAAATCATAGGAAAAAGCTAAGCAGCAGGGGGAAAGAAAATGATTAACATTGCATTGCTGGGCTGCGGCACAGTTGGATCAGGGGTGGTCAAACTACTGACCGCCAACAGTGAAGCTATTGCCCGCAAAACAGGTACGCAGATAAGAATCGTAAAGGTTTTGGAAAAAGAACCGGAAAAATGCTATGCACTGGGACTACAGGCGGAGCAGGTAACCAGCGATTTTGCTGAGATTGTCCAAGATAAAACGATTGATATTGTTGTAGAATTAATGGGGGGGATGGAACCCGCCTTCAGTTTTATCACAGATGCTATGAAGCAGGGTAAACACATTGTCAGCGCCAACAAAGATCTTATCGCAGAAAAAGGCAAAGAGCTTTTTGCCACGGCGGAAGAGAATCAGGTTGATTTTTATTTTGAAGCCAGTGTGGCCGGAGGTATACCCATTGTCTACCCCTTAAAGCAGTCTCTGGCCGGTAACCGTATTCTTGAGGTCATCGGTATATTAAACGGTACCACCAACTATATCTTGAGCAAAATGAGTCGGGAAGGACGCGATTACCAGGAAGTATTGCATGAGGCCCAGCAACTGGGGTATGCCGAAACAGATCCCAGTGCTGACGTGGAAGGTATGGATGCAGCACGTAAAATCGCTATACTATCCTCGATTGCTTTCAACAGCCGGGTCACCCTCAGTGATGTATATGTGCAAGGCATAACCGCCATTACCCTGCGTGACATTCAGTATGCACGGGAATTAGGCTTTGCCGTCAAGCTGCTGGCAATTGCCAAGGAAGTGGAAGGCAAAGTTCAGGTCAGGGTCCATCCGGCTTTCGTACCGTTCAATCATCCACTAGCCTTTGTCAATGATGTTTACAATGCTGTTTTTGTAAAGGGCGATGCCGTAGGGGAAATTATGCACTACGGCCGGGGAGCGGGCTCCATGCCTACTGCCAGTGCCGTTGCCGGAGATATAATTGAAATTGGACGCAGTTTGCTGCACCACAGCAATGCCAGAATAGGCTGTACCTGTTTTGAAGATAAACCAATCCTGCCGATCAGCGAATTGACCGCCGAATACTACATCCGTATGACCGTAGCCGATCAACCCGGTGTCCTGGCCGGAATTGCAGGAGTATTTGGCTGCCATCATGTCAGCATCGCCCAGGTATTGCAAAAAACCAGCCAGCATGACCGGGCGGAACTCATTCTCATCACCCATCTGGTCAAAGAAAAGGATATGCAGGATGCCTTGGCTGTTCTTAACGGCATGAGCATCG
>JAAYCZ010000064.1 GCA_012729495.1 Syntrophomonadaceae bacterium
AGAAAAGCACCGTTATTGACCAGGTTTTCAACCTGCTGCCAATAGACCACTTCCACATCTCCCCGCACCATGTTGCCGGCCACATAAGCAGCCATGTTGACCGGATCCTTGGCGGAAGAAAAAGGCGGCGCATAAGCCAGTTCCAGTTCCTGCAGATCAAACACGCTCAAGCCGGCATGGATGGCAGTGGCTAACACGTCAATGCGTTTGTCTACTCCGTCATAACCCACGATCTGTGCACCTAAAACCTGGCCGTCCCCGGGGGTAAACAGCAGTTTCAGGGTCATTTGGGTAGCGCCCGGATAATAGGTGGCATGGGAATTGGGGTGAATATGGCAGACCATATAGTCCCAGCCCATGCGCTGCAGATGTTTTTCGTTTTTGCCGGTCATGGCAACGGTCAGATCTTTGAATTTGACAATGCCGGTACCTTGACTGCCGGGGTATTTAAGCGCACGTCCGGCGATATTGTTGGCAATAATCCAGCCCTGGCGGTTGGCCGGCCCGGCCAGGGGAACGAGTGCATCCTGGCCGCTTTGATAGTCTTTAATCTGTACGGCATCACCGGCAGCATAGATATAGGGGTCGGACGTTTTGAGGCTTTCATCCACCAGGATTCCGCCGGTTGACCCCAGTACAAGCCCGGCCTGTTCGGCCAGCCAGACTTCAGGTCTGACGCCGATGCCCAGGATCACCAGGTCAGCAGCAATCTCTTGGCCGCTGGACAAGATAACCTTATCTGCATTGGTATCGCCTTGCAGAGCCTGCGGGCGGTCATTTAAGACAAGATTTATACCCTGGCTTTTTATATAATTATGCACGATGGCAGCCATTTCGGTATCAAGCGCATTCATTACCTGTGGCCCGGCTTCCACAATGGTTACGGCAATTCCCCGGTGATGGAGCATTTCCGCCATTTCCAGGCCGATAAATCCACCGCCGACGACTACGGCTTTTTTTACTTCTCCGACATCGATATAATGACGGATGTAATCAGTGTCGGGAATATTTCTTACGGTGAAAACGTTGCGTTTATCTACCCCCGGAAAATCAGGTACAATAGGTTTGGCGCCGGGACATAAAACGAGATAATCATAATTTTCCCGGTAAACGGTTTGATCCTGCAGGTTTTGTACCTCAATTGCTTTTTCCGCCGGGATAATACGTACTACCTCCTGACGGGTACGTATGTCCAGATTAAAACGCCGGGACATACCCTGCGGGGTCTGTACCAGCAGATGGTTACGGTTTTGAATTACATCACCAACGTAATAGGGGAGTCCGCAATTGGCAAAGGAAATATCCTCGCCCCGTTCAATCATGATGATCTCAGCTGTCTCATCCAACCTTCTCAATCTGGCCGCAGTGGTTGCGCCGGCGGCCACTCCGCCTACAATAATAACTTTTTTACCCACCAATCAACACCTGCCTTTTGTAAATTAGGAGTTGGGAAAAATTAGACTAAATTAAAATTATAAGGGAAGAGTATTTTACCATATTATATACTATAGGGGGGTATGTGGCAAATGTTAGTTTGGTTTTTATCTGTCTTTGGTCTGATTTGCTTTGGCCGCCAACCTTTCCGGGTAGTGCAGTAGCAAACAGATATAGAGTCGGGCGCTGCATTTTTGCATAATGCAAAATCCTCATTTAAACAAGCAGTAATTTATAACGGTTGGAGCTGTAATATTCTGCCGCCAGGAAGGAAAATATGGCATAATTCTAGAAAGATAGCGGTGTAATAATTAGTTACCGGGGATTCATTTAGAGAACTGGCAAAAATAATTCAGGAACAGGAGAGAATAAAGGATGAGTTTTGACGAGAAGATTGCAGAGCAAATTAAAAATTTTGAAAATCTGCCTTATCACAAGTTTATTGGCTTGCAGTATGTGGATGCCGGCGAGGGTTTTGCCGAGATGATGTTGACGGTAAAAAATGAGACCATGAATGCCAACGGTGTTTTACATGGGGGCATGTATTATACCCTCTGCGATCTGACTGCTTCTGCGGCTCTGGAGACAAACCTGCCCGCGGGTCATTTTTATGTTACCCATGATATTAATGTATCCATCTTTTCTTCGGTCAGCTCCGGTACGGTCAAAGCCCGGGCGGAAGTTTTGAAATCAGGTAAAAGAATGGCTTTTGTTGAGGCCCGGGTATATAACGATAAAGGCGAAATGCTGGCGGTGGGGCGTTTGACCAAAACGCTGCTGGCCCGCAAACCAAAATAGACAGCAATGGTGCTTGCATTGTTTGGGCCTATCCATAGGCCGCAGCAGATTGACATTATCCAGCCTATATTCTATATATGATCCAAACTTAAATCGTCACATCACATTGAACCGGTTTACCTTTTACTTTAATGGCCATCTATTTACTTTACATAGGTATGAAGGGCATGGCATAAATTTTCTTAAACACCAATCGCAAAATTTTTAATACGAGAGGGGTAAATAATGAGGAATCCGATGTTTGACGTATTAAAAGGTCTGGGTATCATTTCGGTGGTTTTCAGTCATGTCTACCGGGGAGGAACCGATCCGCTGGCGGTATTTATCCGGGAGTTGGCCATGTGGAGCGTGCCTATGTTTTTTATCGTCCAGGGGCATTTCATGCA
>JAAYCZ010000065.1 GCA_012729495.1 Syntrophomonadaceae bacterium
TAATAATTGGCCTGTCCAGGAAACCTTCCTGATAAGCCAGGGAGGCGGTAGCCGAGAAACGGTCGTGCTGGTCTCGGTCTGGCTTTACAAGTTCTTCGTAACGGGTAAGCATGAAGAAGGCAGAGCCAAAGATGTCCAAACCCAGGTACAGCCCATCCGGGGTTTCTACTAGGTAGTCTTTATTTAAACCATTTGCACTGACTTCGTTACCATATATGATTGGTAGGTTGGAAGAAACTAATATAACATCAGAACATGTTTTTGTTGTATCCCATATGGGTAACGGTTGTTTTGGTAGTGAAGTTTGTGTTAACCATTGGTTTTCAGGTGTTTGGAAAAGTATATCTGCAATGCGTACTGCTCTACCATTTGAATTACTGTTTTCTCCTATAAGTACATCCTTACGTTCCTCAAAGATTATTTCACTGTTGATGCCCAGGAAATCATGTAGTAATGTCTGTATTATGTAGCTCCGTTCAGGAACATATCTATTGTGAACGTGTATGGTTAGCAATAATAACACCTGCCAGAATGATTAATCTATCCCGCTATTCGTTAATAATTATCGGTTTGAGCATTCGTTAAAACAAACATTGGTTTCCTCTGAGCTATTATCTCATTCTATGTCTCCATATTACCCAAGTTATTTTCCAATCACAGTCCTAAGCATCTCCCTACCTGAAGATAAAAACCTTAGCCTGGGGCTACTTTTTGATATCTGGTAATAAGGTTTAGGCTTAGGCCCAAACTTCCTAAAGTATTCCGCTATAGATTCTATCATGCTGCCTTCAAAATCAAATTTCTGCGTTACATTGGCCGCATGCTTTATTGCTTCCCAGACTAGCAATGTCTTATAGTTACTATCCCGAACCGCGGGGTCTGTGCCTGACATAAGTAGATAAGCACTTTGCTCATCCCATACCAAATAAAGAATGGAATGTAACCGTCCTGTTTCATCCTCGGCACAAAAAATTTTACGGGAATTATGCTCTTTACATGCTCGATCCAAGGTTTTAATTAATTCAAATGAATAGGGTATATTTAGGTCTTGCCTCTCAAATACGAGCTTATTCATATCATAAAAAACATCTATGTTTTCCGTATCGTAAACATTAGCTTCCTGAGCAGCTCGTCTTATATTTTTTCTAACCACTTTACTAAATCCACTAAAGATGTCATTGAGATTAGTTAGATTGTCAATTACATATGTATACCGCGTGGTCTGTTGGAATCCTTTCCAATAAAACGGTTGCCAGTTAGTAATGGAATAATGGAAATTTTGACAGTAGTAATCTACATTCAAGGCCTGTAGTTGGTCAATAATCTCTGTCATTACTTCTTTTTCGTATGACAACCTACTGGAATATTTCTGCCCTGGCGGATATTTAATCCATATCCCATTAGTCTGGGTAAGAGGTGGCTGTGTAATTGCAGTTAGCCCATATTTATTTTTCTTAAAATAAGGCATACTAGCCACTATTTCGTTATCCCTTTCCACTAATAGGACATCCCAGTTATCTTCACCACATACTGCATCCATCCACCAATCACGAGAGAAGATTGGAATGGTTTTTTCATTTTGACAATAAACGCGGTACGTCTGCTTTCGCTCATTCATCTAGTTACATTCCTTTATAAAACTTTCCATATTGTTTCTGAAACAAACTTTTTAACAGAGAAACGCTTATTCAACAGTATCCTACCATCTTTATGAGATACAAAATACTTACCATCTTTTTTATATACTGATCCGGGTTCTTCGTTATCACATACAAGCTCATATTTCCCTATTTCCCAAAAATATCCTTGATTGAGAATTCCCTTAGGTGCTGGAATTGCAATTAATCGATCGCGAGTTCCGTTTAACACATGCCAGATACGCTCTATACCCCAAGCTTCCCAGTCAATTAAATGCTCATCTGGTTTTATATTTCGTGCTTGTTCAATTGGGCTTTTAGCTGGTTGTTGATAGCGATATACATTCCCCGCTGCAATTTCGTTTAATGCCTCCACCAGGAGTTTTGCACCAATGTTTTTTGCTGTTAATAATATTTCCTCTGCATTCGTCCCCATCCTGATCGGAAATCGTTCTTGTTTTATTATGTCACCGGTATCTTCTCCGACATCAATATAATGAACAGTTACTCCACCCTGAGTTTCCATATTATATATCTGCCAGAATATTGGATTTGGCCCTCTATACTCTGGAAGGAATGAAGAATGTACATTGATTGTCCCATGTTTGGGAATATTAAAAGCCTCGGGAATTAATAATTGAGACATTGATGATACACAGATTACATCTGGTCTTAGCCTATTAAGAAATTCCACCATACCGTCGTGCCCATTTTTCGTTAATAAATAGTAAGGTAACTTATTGGTGTTAGCGTACCTCTTAAGCGAGTATTGGTTATAAATCGATCTCGTATTATTAATAATCTTTTTAAGCCTGGATTGCTTATTCGTAAACCCTCGGGGAGCTGACTCAATTATACCTATTATATTATGATGCTTGGCAAGTTCTCCAAGGGGTATAAACGTTGCTAGTGAGTTCTGCCCGATGAATACAACATTAAGTGCTGATGTTTTTATCATTTCTTTTTCCCTGCCATTTTTGCTTAATATGTAATCTGCACCACCGATAGTTCCCATATTTTTCATATGGTTTATTGCCATAATACTGGTATTTGGTTTTAAATTCGTAGTCGAAAACTCTGCATATACCCTATATTTGTAAAAATTGTATCATACCTAGACCCCTGTCTTTTTCATCTGAATACCTTTGACAATTAAAAACAGTATCCCAGCAGTAATTCCAGCTAATACAAAAACTAATGAATTTTTAAAAACAAACCATGCTACTAATGGGAGCAAGGCATAGGGTACACTTCGAATAGCTTCGCGTAAAATTGTATCATATACCTGTAACGCTGGTACCCCAGCCATATATAAAATATATGTACAGTTAAATATCCATAAGATTGCTCCTGTTAGCCCAAATAAGGCTATGGTAAAGAGTGCATCACCCTTGATTCCACCTATAATGAGGGCTAACAAACGGGTGCTAAACATAACTGCATTTACTATTAGCCCTGCCCTTTGCCGTTCCAAAACCAAATACATGTTTGAAAGCGGTGACGATATAAAATTAAAAAACATCCAGAGGCTTAACCATCTAACATATTCCCCGGCTATCCACCAACGAGAACCAAAGACTAATGCAAATAGGTCAGGGGCAACTATAGTGATAAGTAATATGGGCACCAAACCAATAGCTAATAGTTGCTGAAACATTTCAAAGGTTATCTTATCAAGATTACCCTTCCGTTTGGCTTCGGTTGCCCGTGGAAAGAAGGCCTGGGCTATTGAGCCTCCAACTACGCCCATTGGCATAGCCAATACTCTATGTCCTAGGGCATAGTAACCTACCACTGCCGGGGCAAAAAAATAACCTAAAAGTAAAGCCGGCAACATATTCGAAGCAGTACTTAGCATCCCGGACCATGATGAGTATAAAGGGAATTTTCGGTAACGTGATAGCTGCCTCTTTAATTTATTCCAGCCAATTGAATTCCATATTGGTTTGCCCTCATCCTGCCAGATCTGCCAGGCTAAACGTCCAGTGGCAGTAAGTTGTCCTAATATTGAACCACCTATAAGCCCTCCTGGACCAGTGCGCATCACGTAACCAATACCAAGTTGAGTAGCAGCAGTAACTGTACTCTGCGTAATCTGTCTGACAGCCAGACGCCTGAATTGTTTGCGCCGGGTACTCCAGTAGTTGAAGGCCATGAATAATCCGGTAGCCAACAAGCTTAATGGCAGAAACCAGAGCCACGGGGCAAGTTTGGGAGCACCAAATAGGTTTGCTACTGAATTGTGAAATAGGGCTACTAATATTAGAGTAAAGACTGCCATGCCGAAACATATACAAATAGAAAGAACTAGTAGATTCGCTGCATCTTCATCCTTCTCTGGTAGAACTATTGCCAACTCATATCGCCAGCAGGCTACTACAGCAATTATACCTAGTATAGATGCATAAAGAGCATAAACACCAAAGTCACCCGGACTGTATAACCGGGTAAGGATTGGAGCTACCAGAATCATAAGGGCTTGGGCAAAGGTAGTACCGGTTATTAGGGTTACAACGTTACGGATAAAACTACCTGGAGGTAATTTGCTTGCCAGGGCTTCCCGAAGTTTATCTATCATTAACAGTAAGGAGCAAGGAGTTGGGGGTGAGGGATATCCTACTTAGTTCCCTTCCCTATTTCCCTACTCTTGACCGCCTTTCTTTATTTTATGAGGGGTGGGTCGTAAGGAGTGTAGAGTTTTGTCGTTTTTATCACTTTCACTATTAACCTAACCCCTTTTCATTCTTGCTAATTTATTTCATTAGTCGCTATAAATTTGTTCTAACAAATAGAGCGATTTCCGACCTTCTCGTCCATTACTGATTGGTTCCGCTTTACCCTGTATATTGTTGATTATATTTCTGTAGTATCCACTGTGGCCGAAACCATATACGGAGGTGGGGTTGGTGCTGTATTTGTCCAATTCTGCATCGTAGGGTTGTTTATCAGCATATTCCCATTGTTCAATTTTGTTCATGGAGGTTCCTCCGATTCGGACGGTTCCTTTTTCTCCGAATATGGTGATGGAGCCCTCCAAGTTTTTGGGATAGGTTAGCATGGTTACATTTATGCTGCCGATGGCACCGTTTTGGAATCTGATTATTGCTGAGCCGGTGTCTTCGGCTTCGATGTTACGGGCCAGAGTGGCGATTATTGATTTTACTTCTGCTATAGGGCCTCCGAACCATTGCACCATGTCTACGTAGTGGGAGGCCTGGTTCATGAAGGCACCGCCATCCAGTGCCCAGGTGCCGCGCCAGGGGGCCATGTCGTAGTAATCTTGGGGTCTTGTCCAAAATACGTTGGAGGTTATCATGTACATTTTTCCGAAGCGGCCTTCTTCGAAGGCTCTTCTGACCAACTGTATAGCAGGATTAAGCCGATTTTGTAAGACTACGAAGAGTTTTACTCCGGCTTCTTCGCAGGCTTTTATTAGTTCATCTGCTTCATTTAAACGGCAGGCCATGGGCTTTTCGGTCAATACATGTTTGCCGGCTTTGGCGGCCTGGATGCCATGAACCGGGTGCAGGCCTGACGGGGTGCAGATGGATATGAGGTCTATGTCCGGGTCTTTAAGCATCTCTTCATAATTTATTGTCCAGGTGGGAATGTTGTACTTTTCGGCTGATTCTCGAGCGCGGTCTTCTATAATGTCACAGCAGGCAATGCATTGGGCATCTGGTTGTTCTGCAATGGCTTCGAAGTGATTTTTGGAGATGCGGCCGCAGCCTATTAGGCCTATGTTTATCATTGATTAAAGTCTCCCTTTAGGTGTTTTGTTTGGCTCTCGTCCGGGGGGAGGAGGAAACATGGGGACAGTCCCTCAGTTCCCTTTGGTTCCTGGCGAAACAGCAGGGACAGTCCCCAAGTTTCCTCCAGGATGACAGTTACGTTACAATAGTTCTATGTTGTCTCGATTTTTCACGTTTTTCGTGGCGTTTTTGGTATCGAATATGTATTTGGCATTTTGTTGTATGAAATCGTAGTCTATACCTTTGGTGTGGTTGGTGGTTATTACTACTATGTCGGCATTTTGTATGGTTTCTGCAGTTAGTTCGGAAATACCTTGCATGGTATGGCCTTTTTCTTTGTATTCGGTTACGAAGGGGTCGTAGAATTCTACTTCGGAGCCTGCTTTTTGGAATTCTTCTATTACTCTGATGGCCGGGCTTTCGCGGTAGTCATCGATATCGCCTTTGTAGGCTACGCCCAGGATTAATACTTTGGCGCCATTCAGGGCTTTTTTGAAACGGTTTAGGATTTTTCCGGCGCGTTCCACTGTGTATTCGGGCATGCGGTCGTTAACCATCATGGACGCTTCGATCATGGAGGTATGGAAACCGTATTCTCTGGCTTTCCAGGATAAGTAGTAAGGGTCCAGAGGGATACAGTGTCCGCCCAGGCCGGGGCCGGGATAGAATGGGGTGAAGCCAAAGGGTTTGGTTTTGGCGGCTTCGATTACTTCCCATATGTTAATGTTCATTTTATTGCAGAGCATGGCCAGCTCGTTTATGAGGCCGATGTTTACGTTGCGATAAGTGTTTTCCAGGATTTTTTCCATTTCGGCTATTTTGGGAGAAGATGCTTCGAATATTTCTCCCTGGAGCACATTGCGATACATGGCGGCAATGACTTCGGTGGCATCTTTACCTACTCCGCCTACTACTTTCGGGGTGTTTTTGGTCTGATAGATAAGATTGCCGGGATCTACACGTTCAGGTGAAAAGGCCAGGTAAAAGTCTTCCCCGCATTTTAGTCCGGAGCCTTCTTCCAACAAGGGGAGCATTAGTTCTTCGGTGGTACCGGGATAAGTGGTGGATTCCAGTACTACCATACTACCCCGGCGCAAGTATTTGGCTACGGCTTTGGTGGAATCACGGACATAGCTGATATCGGGTTGCTGGTATTCATCTAAAGGAGTGGGAACGGCAATGGCTATAAAATCTGCGTCTCTTACAAAGCTAAAATCACAGGTGGCGGAGAGCAGGCCGTTTTCGACGAGTTCTTTTAATTCGCTGTCAACTACATCTCCTATATAATTGATGCCCTGGTTAACCATTTCAACTTTTTGGGGCTGGACATCAAAGCCTATGGTTTTGTAGCCGGCTTTGGCTTTTTCTACGGCCAGGGGTAGGCCAACGTAGCCGAGACCTACTACGCCGACGATGATTTCTTTGGAGTTTATTTTTTTTAGCAAGGTTTCTTTCATTGACAATGGGGGTTCTTCCTTTCTTTTTCTGTGTTTTGACGTTCCGTGACATGGGGACAGTTCCATCGCTTTCCCTTCGGTCCTGCGCTTCGCTACGGAAGCGCTCGAACCGTCCCCAAGTCACTCCACTGCGGCGGCTACGTCACGGTGACAGTCCCTCTGTCTTTCTTAGCGCTACGACACGGTGACCGTCCCTCTGTTGCATCCCTCGGGATGCAACAGGAGGGACAGTCCCCGAGTCACCGCTTGACTCCGCTACACTACTTCCAAGCTCTTTTTCTCTTGGGGCAGCTCTATTCCCTCCGGTACTTGGTACTCGGGCAGGAGGGTGGCGATTAGCTGGATGATCTCGGTTTTGCTGTGCATTCCGCTTTTGGCGAAGTTCTGCAGGGTTTTGCCTACGTTGATGTATTTTTCATCGATATCCTTTTGGGATATGAATATGCGCTGGTGTTTGGTGGCGGTCATATCTTCGCGGTCGGTGAACAGTTCTTCGTAAAGCTTTTCGCCGGGGCGGATGCCGGTGTATTCGATTTGGATATCCTGGCCGGGTTCGCGTCCGGCGAGGCGGATGAGGTCGCAGGCCAGGTCGCTTATTTTGACCGGTTCGCCCATGTCGAGGACAAATATTTCCGAGCCTTTGGCTATGGCGCCGGCCTGGATGATGAGTTGGACGGCTTCGGGGATGGTCATGAAGTAACGCTGCATATCGGGATGGGTCACGGTGACCGGGCCGCCCTTTTCGATTTGCTTTATAAATGTGGGTACGACGCTGCCGCGGCTGCCCAGGACGTTGCCGAATCTGACTGCGGCGAAACGGGTTTTGCTGCTGCGGTTGATGTCCTTGATGGTCAGCTCGGCCAGGCGCTTGGTAGCCCCCATGACGCTGGTCGGGTTAACGGCTTTGTCGGTGGAGACCAGGATGAAGGTCTGTACACCGTAGGCGTCGCATAGTTCGGCGGTATTCTTGGTGCCGATGACGTTGTTGTAATATGCCTCAATCGGGTGGCGTTCCATCATGGGTACGTGTTTGTGGGCAGCGGCATGGAAAACCACCTGGGGATTGTATTTCTGAAAGGCCCGCTCCAGTCGGGCGCGATTGGTCACACTCAGCAATACCGGCAGTATTTCTACTTGGCAGCCGGGGTACTGGTATAATTCCTGCTCGATATCGAACAGGTTGTTCTCGCAGTTATCTATAAGGATTAGGCGAGTCGCTCCGATGCAGCAGATCTGGCGGCACAGCTCGGAGCCGATAGAGCCGCCGGCACCGGTCACCATTATAGTACGGTTGGTGATGTAGGAGGCGATCTCATTTAAATCGGTGGCCACCGGTTCGCGGCGCAGCAGGTCTTCCATATTGACGTCGCGCAGTTGGGCCAGGGCGGAGCTTTTTAGTCCGCTGTAGATACCGGGCAGGATTTTAATCCGGGCGCCGGTAGTGCGGGCGATGTCCAGTATCTCACGGATAGTTTGGCCGGAGGCGGAGGGCATGGCGATGATGATTTCCTCCACTTCCAGATCTTTGACCAGCGCTGGTATTTTATTGCGGTCGCCCCGTACCGGTACGTCGGAGAGCAGCAATTTGCGTTTGCTGCGGTCGTCGTCGATAATGCCTACGGGGTTTAAGTGCAGCTGGGGGTTGCTTTGGATTTCGCGCACCAGCAAGGCTCCGGCATCGCCGGCACCGACTATAAGTACGTTCTTTTTGGGGGCGTGGTCGCGGCCGTTTAATGCACCGCGCAGGAGGCGCCAGGAGATACGGGAGGCACCGATGAAGGCGTTCATCATCATCCAGGCAATTATGTATACGCTGCGGGGCAGTCCCGGTATTTCAAAGAGGTATATGACCAGCACGATGACGGCCATGCTGTAGGTCACGGCGCGCAGGATGGCGAGCATTTCTCCCAGGCTGGCATACTGCCAGATGCGATCGTAGAGTTTAAGCCCGAACATGAAGGCTATGGTAACGATGGTGAAGAGCGGAATCAGGCTCAGGAAGTGCTGTACATACTCAACCGGTATGTTACCTTCGAAGCGCAGCAGCAGGGTCAGGTAGACGGACAGATTTATAAGTGTCGCATCTACAAGCATGAGAGAGATGTATCTAGTGGTTCGATTTCGCATATACTATCCCTTTCCCTATCCTTTCCTGTGATTTATAAAATGATGCAGATGCTCCACGTTTTAACAATAGAAAAACGTAAATTTTTGCACCAATATTATTTTCACATAAAGGTATTGCCATGTATAGCTTTTATTGTCGACGATTTATCGTTGGTTTTGACTTAATGTTGGCGGATTTTTCTTTTTTCAATATACCGGGAGATGGGAAGCATGGGGACAGTCCCATCGCTTTCCCTTCGGTCCTTCGCTTCGCTACGGAAGCGCTCGAACCGTCCCCAAGCTTCCCGGGCTTTATCCCTACCTCGTAGGCGGGATTTCAATCCCGCTCCATAACGGTTAGTGTTTTTTCTGCTCGTCGTCGGTGCGGGAATAATAGTAATAATAGTATTTGTGATTACCGCTGTCCATTTTGACCTGGTTGAGGACGACGCCGATGATACGGGCGCTGGCTTTTTTAAACTGGTCGACGGCTTCGCGGGCCAGGTCGTTGCGGGTGACGGCGTAATTGAGCACCAGCACCACTCCA
>JAAYCZ010000007.1 GCA_012729495.1 Syntrophomonadaceae bacterium
CCAAACATAATTACCAGGAGGTAGATGGGGATAACCACTACTTCATAGAACATAAAGAAGATAAATAAGTCCGTGGTAATAAATGTTCCCATGACTCCGGTAATCAGGATCAGCAAGAGCGCAAAAAACTCGCGCGCCCGATCCTTAATTTTCCAGGAAGCATAAACCGCACTGAATCCAATCAGATTGGTTAAGAGAAGCAGCGGAAGGCTGATTCCGTCCACACCCAGAGCATAGGATACACCCAGGTCGGCTACCCAGGGAATGTTTTCTATAAACTGCATTCCACCCGCGGCCCGATCATAAGCCCCAAATATGATTAAAGAGAGGAGGAGGCTTAAAAAGGTAGTAACAGCTGCTACATACTTGATGGCTCTATCCTGATCTTTGGGTAAGCACATGATGAAAATGGCCCCCATAACCGGGATAAACAAGGTTAAAGATAAAATCGGTATACTGTTCATTCTTCCTCCACCCCCTTACGCCAGTACTGTGAATACGGCACATAAAGCCGATATCAATAAAACAACAATTCCTGCATACATATAGACCGCATAAGTCTGTACCTGACCGTTTTCAGTATATTTAAGTCCGTACCCGGAGCGTCCGGTCAGATAGGCCAGACCATTTACCGCCCCATTAACAACCTTAAGGTCAAACCATTCCAGCACTTTGGCGGTTCCGTCCACACAGTATTTAATGAGTAAAGCATAGAACTCATCAATGTAGAACTTATTGTATAAGACTTGATAAATCGCGCTGAACCTCTCTTTGAGAGCCTCATGACTGATGACCTGCTTCTGGTAGATCAACCAGGCCAGGCAAATTCCCGCCAGAGCAATAAGCGAAGATATAATCATAATGCTCATACTGGGTTCATGGTGCACTGCATTAGGAGCCGAGATATAATGCCCAAAAATATTACCCATAAGCGGGGTATTGACAAATCCAGCTACAACCGCAAGGATAGCCAGAATCACCAGAGGAACGGTCATTACTGCCGGTGATTCGTGAGCCTTTTCTCCTCCGTGGTTGCTGCCAAAAAAGGCCACAAAAATCAGACGGAACATATAAAATGCCGTCATAAATGCCACCAGTGATCCCAGGATATAAAGACCGGTATGTCCGCCCGCAAAGGCACCGAGGAGAATTTCATCTTTACTCCAGAACCCTGATAAGGGTGGAATACCTGCCAGAGCCAGAGCCCCAATCACAAAGGTCCAGGTGGTCGCAGGCATTTTTTTATTCAAGTTGCCCATCTTCCATATATTCTGCTCATCTGCCATCGCATGGATTACCGAACCGGCGCCCAGGAAGAGCAAGCTTTTGAAAAAGGCATGCGTCATCAGGTGGAACATACCTGCTGTCATCGCTCCTATACCCATAGCCATAACCATATAACCCAACTGGCTTAAGGTAGAATAGGCCAGAATGCGCTTAATATCATTTTGTACCAAGGCAATACTGGCGGCGAACAGAGCGGTAAAACCACCTACGACTGCAATCAGCGTCATGGTTTCAGCTGAACTGCTGAATATAAAGGAAGCTCTGGCCAGCAGATAAACACCGGCGGCAACCATGGTAGCCGCGTGAATCAACGCGCTAACCGGGGTAGGACCCTCCATGGCATCCGGGAGCCAGACGTGCAGAGGAAACTGAGCCGATTTTCCCATCGGCCCGAAGAACAAGAGCACAGATATGGTAATAAGAACCGCCGCATTACTGTACCCTGCCACCTGTCCGGCCAGTTCATTGAAGTTCAGGGTACCAAAGACAATCTGCAGGAAAAGAATTCCCAGCAGGAAGCCGAAGTCACCGACACGATTGGTGATAAAGGCTTTCTTGGCAGCTTCCTTGGCAGAGTCCCGGCCAAACCAGAAGCCAATTAAGAGGTAGGAGCATATTCCTACCAATTCCCAGAATACAAACATCTGCCCGAAGTTATTGGAGATAACCAGGCCCAACATTGAGCCGGCGAACAAACTCTGGAAAGAATAATAGCTCGCCAAACCAGGATCGCCATGCATATAACCAAGCGAGTAAATCTGTACCAGCAGGGCCACAGTTGTGACCACAACCAGCATTACCGCTGTCAGGGGATCAACGAGCAATCCCATGTCAACACGTAGGCCAGGCATATCCAGCCACCGGGCAGCGACCTCAAATACTGCATCATTGGGCCCGGTAAAAACTATAAAAGCCGCCATGACTGAAAGGACGAAAGATCCTGCAATGGCTAAAATTGAAAGCAGCGCTGAAAACTTTGGCCAGCGGTGGAAAAGCAGACCGATCAACGCAAAAGCCAGGAAGGGCAGGAAAGGGATCAACCATGTATGACTTAATACACTCTGCAAACTCATCACACCTGCCTTACCATTTCAGCAGATTGAAATCATGTAAGTCGACTGATTTCTTCTGCCGGAATATATTGATAATCAACGCCAATCCAACTGCGACCTCAGCAGCTGCAACGACAATCACAAAGAGAGCGAACAATTGTCCAACTCCCGCATTGGGAACAATATATTTACTGATTGCCACAAAATTGATGTTCACTGCATTGAGCATCAGTTCCACAGACATTAACACTGCAACCGCACTGCGTTTGGCTAAAACTCCGAACAGTCCAATGCCAAAAAGGAGGGTGGCAAAAATAAGGTAATGGGTAAAACCTATCACTTCTGATCCGCTCCTTTCGCCAGGATAATTGCTCCGACCACTGCAACCAAAAGCAAAACGGCGGCTGCTTCAAAAGGTACGACATAATCCCCGAGCATCAAGTTGGCCAGTATACCCAGATCATCTCCAGAAGCCGGTACAACTTTCACAGGGAACTTCGTAAACCAGATTGAACCCACCAGAGCTGCTACCAGTAAAGCGGTCAGGTACCCTCCGGAGAGGATATTCGGAATATTGGGACTGGGCAGGTTGGTTTTTTCAGGGTCATCCTTCATGACCAGCATAATCGCAAAGATGATCAGAACCGAAATAGCTCCGGCATACACCATAATCTGAACCAAACCCAGGAAGCCTGCATTCAAGGTGAA